>JBGAVQ010000353.1:0-5040 GCA_044228045.1 Spirosomataceae bacterium | reverse complement strand
AATCAAACGAAGTAGAATCCAACTTTAAGATTACAAATGATGTGGTATCATTTAATTTCCCGAAAGGATTCTCTCCTACCCTACCCTTGATTATTGACCCTGTACTGATATTCTCTTCATTTTCAGGCTCTTATGCCGACAACTGGGGTCATACTGCCACCTACGACGACGAGGGCAATTTACTGTCGGGTGGTTCGGTTTTTGGAGCAGAGGCGTTTCCGGCTACCAATGGGGCATTCCAAACTCAAATTGGAGGACTATGGGATGTTGCTATCCTGAAATTTGCTGGCAAAGGCGACAAACTCGTTTATGCAACTTATATCGGTGGCACCAGAACAGAAGTTCCACATAGTATTGTGTGTACTACCAAAGGCGAATTGATTGTGTTTGGCACAACCTCCTCCACCAACTTTCCGACTTCGCTAACGGCTTATGACAGAAGTTTTAATGGAGGACGCTCCGTAACGGCGGTGTCGGGGATGGATTATGACAACGGGAGCGACATCTACCTCATCAAACTTAGCAAAGACGGCACCAAACTGGTAGGCTCTACTTATGTGGGAGGTTCCGATAATGATGGTATCAATTTTAATCGCACCAATTTGTTGCTTCGCAATTATGGTGACGAATACCGTGGCGAGGTGGTACTTGATGCAAATGACAATGTTTATGTAGCATCAAGCACGGTTTCTACCAATTTTCCAATGCAAAACCCCGACCGAAATATTCGGGCAGGCAGTGCCGATGCCGTTGTATTTCGGCTCAATCCAGACCTTTCAAAACTTGAATGGAGTACGTTTTTGGGGGGCAATGGCTTTGATGTAGCCTACGGCATTAGGGCAGGAAAAACGGGGGTATATGTATGCGGCAACACCAATAGCACTGATTTACAAGTATCTACTAATGCCCTAAAACGAACAATTGGTGGTACAGAAGAAGGCTTTGCCGTTAGATACGTCAATGACCGATTAGCGGCTCTTACCTACTTGGGCACTCCCGAGCCAGATGCCGCCCAAATGATTGACCTCGACAAAGACGAAAATGTTTATGTAGTAGGCATTACCGCAGGGGTTTATCCTGTTGCCAATGCTACTTACCAAAATAGCCGAAGTGGTCAGTTTATTCAGGCAATGGATAACAGCCTGAGCAAGTCGCTGTTTTCAACGGTAGTTGGCTCTGGCAGAGGCACTCCTGATATTGTGCCTACTGCTTTTTTGATTAACGAATGTGGCAATATTTACTTGGCGGGCTGGGGTGGATCTATCAATGCCAGTTTGTCTGCTCCGTATGCAGCACAAAGTAGTACAAGAGGTATGCCCGTAACACCAGATGCCTATAGAACCAGTACTGATGGTAATAATTTCTACATCATGATTTTGGAAGCAGGGGCAAAATCGCTTCTGTATGGTACATTTTTTGGAAGTACCAATACCGTAGCTGGTGACCACGTAGATGGCGGAACTTGTCGTTTTGACAAGAAGGGCTTCATTTATCATGCTGCTTGTGCTTGTAATCGAGATGCTTCACCGGCTAATTTTACCACTACTAATGGCTCGTGGTCACGCACCAACAACGCCGACAATTGTAACAACGCCGCCTTTAAATTTGATATAGATACTCTGCAAGTAAGCTTTGATGCTTTTAAAGGCACCGAAAAAAATGTACTTACAGGATGTGCCCCCCTCACCTTGCGGTTTGTGAATACAAGTGTGGGCGGTAAAACCTATGACTGGGATTTGGGAGGATTAGCCAAATCCACAACCCCTACCGAAACTTCCTATACCTTCGACAAAGGCGGTGAGTACACCATTAAGCTCAAAGGCACTAATCCTTTAAGTTGTAATCGAGAAAAATCGGCAGAAAAAATCATTAAAGTAACACCTGCCGAGTTCAACGTAGTAGCTCCACCTCGAATCTGCACTGGCGGAAGTGTGCAACTGTCGGCCACAGGAGGCACCACCTACAAATGGTCACCAGCCGAAGGGTTGAGCCGAACCGACATTGCGAATCCAGTGGCCAGCCCCAAAAGTAGCACCACTTACACTGTGGAAATGACCAACCAAGCGGGTTGTGTAAGTACACGAACGGTCAATGTAGAAGTAGATGTTTCGTTTAAACCTGATTTTACGTTTGAAAAAACCTTTGAATGTGGGCAACCCGTTTCGTTACAACTGATTAACAAAACAGCTAATGCAGACCGCATTGTTTGGGACTTGGGCAATGGCGATACGCTACGAACTCCTAACCCGGCACCATATATTTACAAACAACCCGGCACGTATCAAATTACAGTAAAAGCCTATCGAGGTACTTGTGAGTTAAGTACCTCAAAACCAGTCGAAATTGAACCCCCATATGTTGTTTCAAACGTAATTACCCCCAATGGTGATGGCAAAAACGACACCTTTGTGATTAGTCAAAAAGGGGTTCGAGTCGAAATCTACAACCGTTGGGGCAAGTTGATGTATCAGTCCGACAATTATCCAAGCGATTGGGGAAAAAATGTATCTAACGGCACTTATTATTACTTGCTTACCACTCCGTCTGGTTCTAAATGCAAAGGGTGGTTAGAGGTGATGGAGTAAATAGAGACAGAAGTAAAAGAATGTAGCAATTGAAGTATAAAAAATATCGTGTATTTTTGCCCAACCAATTATAAACCATCAATTAAACTCAATATGAAAAAGGGATTTGCCTTAGTAATTACCTTGTTGTTTGCCTTATGTGTGCAAGCACAAGATGCTAAAACAAGCTATTTCGGTGCTAAAATCAACGCTAACAAAGCGATAAGTGCCAAAGAATTAACAAAAAAAATGTCTAATAAAGACTCACTTGTTACAAAAGTGACAGCGGAGGTAGAGTCAGTTTGTCAGGTAAAAGGCTGTTGGATGAAGGTAAAAACAGAAGATGGTAAAACCATGCGTGTAACTTTTAAAGACTACGGCTTCTTTGTGCCAAAAGACATTGCTGGCAAAACTGTAGTTTTTGAAGGCAAAGCATTTGTAAAAGAAACATCTGTAAAAGACTTAAAGCACTTTGCCGAAGATGCTGGAAAAAGCAAAGAAGAAATTGCTAAGATTAACAAGCCTGAAAAAGGTCTTACATTTATAGCCGATGGTGTAATTGTGAAACGATAATCATAAATGCCAATATTATACGTTGGGCTGTGTTAACACAGCCCATTTTTATTTTACTTCCGTGCTAACCTCAATTTGGTTAGCCACAAAAAGAAAACAATCAAAGTCAAAAAGTAGAGAACATTCCGTGAGTCTATTAGTCCTCTGCCCAGTGCATTGTATTGATAATCAAGCCCCAATTGCTGAATCCAGTAGCTTCCTTCGCCCCAAATACTCAGCCCTGCCAACGAGCCAATACCCACATACAGCAGGAAGCACCCAAAAACACCAATCAAAAAAGCAACAACCTGATTGTCTGTAAGGGATGAAGTAAACAAGCCAATAGCCGCAAATACTGACCCCAACAAAAGCAAGCCCAAGTAAGAACCAAACACACCAGCAGAATCAACATTGCCTTGTGGATTACCAATTTGATATATAGTAACGTAATAAAGCAGTGTTGGCAACAAGGCCAACACCACCAAAAAACAAGCTGCAAGGTATTTGCCCGTTACAATTTGCCAGTCGGCAAGTGGTTTTGTAAGCAATAGCTCCATGGTACCGCCTTTGCGCTCTTCGGCAATTGAGCGCATAGTCACTGCCGGAAGCAAAAACATAAAAATATAAGGTGTCAAACTAAAAAACGTATTCATTTCGGCAAAGCCATAGTCGAGTACGTTAGTATCTGGGAAAATCCAAAAAATCAACCCCGAAGCCGTCAAAAACACCGCTATTACTAAATAACCAATGAGTGAATTAAGAAAACTACTGACTTCTTTCCAAAAAATAGGACGCATAGTTAGACATGTAACAGTTAGGGTGAGTCACGAAGATTTCAAAAAAATAACCACGAAAGACACTTTTAAACACGAAAAAATCGTGCGATTCGTGCCTTTCGTGGTAAATAATTTTAATAGTTTATAGCATTTCGTTCACTGGCGGGTCTTTTTTCATGATAGCCGCAATAATGAGCGACAAAATCACACCAAAGATAAGTGTGCCAAGCACACCAAAAACAAACATAGCCCCTGGTCCCATAAATGTTTTAGACATTTCGGCAGCTTGCTCCATTTGCTGTTCAGACATCCCTTGCTTTTCCCACTGCTCTCGGGCTTTGTCCAAAATCTGTTCGTTTAAGGTGGTATCAACAAACGCCATATAGACATACATAAAAGCCCCACTTAATACCCCCGTTACCCCAGAGATAAGCGAACCAAGGCCAAGGCCCTGTCCATATCGCATAAAGCCATTGTTTTGGGTACGAAAATCTTTCATAGCCAATACTAACCCAACAATAAGAATCAGATACCCTAAATAACCTAAGGTTTGATTACCAAATTGACCTGACAGAAAAATAATAGTGCTAAACGCAATTGAAGCAACACCAATAATAAGGCCCCATTTGATAGCCGAACGTGCGGTAGAAGGTTGATTTTCCATACGTAAAAGGATTAAGGTTGTGATTAAGAAGTAAATATGAGGCTGAAATTTAGTCAGAAAACGATTGTTATCAAGCACATATCCCAATATTTACACCAGCGGACATATTGCAGGACAAAAGTAATAAGACACGAGTAACCAAATAGTCAGCTATAATGCGAAACTCGCCGAAAATACATCGCTATTAGCAAGGCAGGCACAATGCCATACAACATTTTTTTAAAAATCTCGTCCGTAAACAAATCACCCGCTGTCATGATTGAAACGCCTTGTAACAACTGCTTGTAAGAATCCGCTCCTTGCAAACGAATTATTTCATCTTTGTTCAAGTCAAGCAACTGTCGGCTTTCTGCCATCAAACGCATCAACACGTCGTTGTTGGTTTGTGTGATAAACAGATAAATCAAAGTAGCACTTACCAAAGCCCCTATCAAATTAGTTAAATACGACACCGAAAGCCCTTCCCACAAATGTAGCACACTTT
>JBGAVQ010000352.1:0-5077 GCA_044228045.1 Spirosomataceae bacterium | reverse complement strand
GCATAGTCTAAATAAAGCCAACTGGCAATTTCACTACAAAAGTGGTTCCCTCACCTTCTTTGGTTTCTACTTCAATTGTCCCACGGTGCCCTTTGGTGATGATGTCATACGACAGACTAAGCCCCAAACCCGTACCTTCGCCAGTGGGTTTGGTGGTGAAGAAGGGTTGAAAGATTTTGGGTAGGATGTCGGCAGGAATGCCTGACCCGTTGTCTTGAACTCGTATCTCAACTTCACTTTTGACTTCGGATACGCTCAGCCAGCGTGTTGAAATGGTTACTTTTGGTGAATAATGGCTTGGGTGGTTTTGGTGACTGAGCGAAGTCGCTGAAGCCTCCGCACTTCGACTGCGCTCGGTGCAAGTATAAAACGCATTATTTATCAGATTCAACAACACCCTGCCAATATCCTGTGGAACGACATTGACAAGCGGAAGATTTTCATCCATAATCAACTCATAATCAGCATTAAAATGCTTATCTTTTGCTCGCATGCCATGATAACTGAGTCGCAAATATTCATCGGCTAACTTGTTAATATCAGTCATCACTCGCTCGCCTGTGCTGGTGCGGGAGTGTTCCAACATCCCTGACACAATGCTGCTGGCTCGCTTGCCGTGGTGGTTGATTTTGGCTTGATTCTTTGTCAAATCACCCAAAATCTCGGCCAAGTATAGTTTGTCAATTTCGGGTTTTTCTAATTCTTCAATGAGTTCCTGCGCCAACTCTACACTTAATTCCGAGAAGTTATTCACAAAGTTGAGCGGATTCTGAATCTCGTGAGCAATTCCTGCGGTGAGTTCGCCGAGGGAAGCAAGTTTTTCTTTTTGGATGAGTTGGTTTTGGGTGGTTTTGAGTTCGGTCAACGAATGATGAAGTTGCGCCGTTCGGGCACTTACTTTTCGTTCAAGTTTCTCGTTTTGGCTTTCAAGCAATTGTTGTTTCTCGTGCGATAAGTGCTGAATTTCAATTAGTTTGTAGTTGAGTGTTTTGTTAATATAACTAAATTCTAATGCCAAATAAATAGACAAACAAACTGACATCACCACGTCTTTGAAATGAGCAATGTATTGAGAAAAGAAGTTTACTACCCACTCAGTCATCTCTTGTTGCTCCGAAATAGTCAAAAAAATTAGAGCAAAAAAACAGATGTTACACGTAGCGATTACTGAAAATATACCAAAACTTAAGACTTTGGCACCTCGTTTTTTTTGAGAAATGGCATCAACTGCAAAAACAGTAAGCTGAATATACAACCAAATAGAGAGGACAATGTAGGTGCATAAACCAAAAATAGAATTGATGAGGTATGTAAACGGTAAACCCAAAAATCCACCAATCAGAACCCAATAGTTCCACTTTCTTTTGACTTCAAATTGACTATAAATAGCCAACATGAAAAATATATTACTACCAGAAGTAAGAAGGAGGTTTAATGCATTGAAGGTGCTGTAAATAGCAACATTGGTATTGAAGTAGGCAATAAAGAGGTAAATGGTTTCATTTGTAGCATTAGCAAAAGTAAAAAGAGCAAAAAACAGATTTGTCAATTGGTCTTTTTGTATTTTGTAGAAACTGGCATGAATTATAAAAAGTATGAAGAAAATAGATCCCTTCACTATTGACCACAAGTACTCATCGGTGCGGTCATTAAGGGCTTCAACAATGGCATCGTTTGGATTATAAACCTTTAAACTGAATAAATGAGTGGGGAAATACGTCCCTCCATTTTCAGGCACATTGGCTGGTTTCGCAATTCTTACGGCAATTACTTGCACCGTGTCTTTATCAAGCAAAACAACAAAAGGTGTCCTGATTGGATTGAACCCAATAGTGGTTTCGGCTTTCTTGCCAATTATGCCAAACGATTTTACTTTTTTACCATTTATAAATACCTCCGATGCCGCCACTTGGCTGATAGCTATTGCGATGTTTTTTGGTAGGGTATCTTTATGGAGTGTGGTGCGCAACCATCCTATTGACTTTTTGTTAAAATGCTTTAAGTCATTATAACTATCAGACGCTTTAATAATTTCCCATTTGGCGTCGTCAACCTTACGCTCTTTCCACTGCGAGTTGTCACCTTCATGGTATTTCCAATTAATTATTTTTACACCTTTTTGAGGAATACTATCCAAATCAACTCGCCAATGACTTAATTGCTTCCTTTGTCCATAGGATTGAATCCCCAAGAGCATCAAAATAAATATTGAAATAAATCTCATAAAATTTCTCGTTAAAATAATGGTAATTTTACTACAAACATAGTTCCTTCTCCCAGCACGCTTTCTACTTCAATTGTACCGCCATGACCTTTGGTAATAATATCGTAGCTTAATGATAGCCCCAAGCCCGTACCTTCGCCGGTAGGTTTGGTGGTGAAGAAGGGCTGGAAAATTTTGGCTTTTACATCGTCGGACATTCCTGTGCCGTTGTCTTTTACTTTTATAACAATTTGATTATCATGCTGTTGTGTAAATATCTTAACAATTGGTTGATATTTTGTTGTTAGAGACAGGGCATGCCCTGTCTCTACGTTATTGCGTTGCGAAACGGCATAGAACGCATTATTTATTAGATTCAACAACACCCGCCCAATATCCTGCGGAACTACGTTGATAAGGGGCAGATTTTCGTCCGCAATTAACTCATAATCAGCGTTAAATTGAGTCGTCGAACCGTTCGCATTTTTCGCCCTCATGCCATGATAACTGAGCCGCAAATATTCATCTGCTAATTTGTTGATGTCAGTCATTGCTCGTTCGCCTGTGCTGGTGCGGGAGTGTTCGAGCATACCTGACACAATGCTACTTGCTCGCTTGCCATGGTGGTTGATTTTGGCTTGGTTTTGGCTTAAATCCTCTGCTAAATCTTCAATCAATTCCCAATCCTTTTCGGGTTTCTTAATTTCATCTTTCAACTCTTGGGCAAGTTCCACACTCATTTCCGAGAAATTATTGACAAAATTGAGCGGATTCTGAATCTCGTGAGCGATGCCTGCAGTGAGTTCGCCGAGTGAGGCCAGTTTTTCTTTTTGGATGAGTTGGGTTTGTGATGCTTTTAGTTCTGTAGTTCGTGTTTCAACTTGGCGTTCAAGCGTTTCGTTTTGGGTGGCGAGGATTTGTTGTTTTTCATTGGAAAGTGTTTCTACTTTTTGGAGTTGTTTTTCTAATGATTTATTGGCAACGGCAAATTCAAACGAAAGGAATAGTGAAAAGGAGATAGGTAAACTCAGATAGCTGATATTGTAGCTTAAATGTTTCAAAAAATCAAAATCGGTATTTCCTGAAATAGAGATGGCTACTACATAAAAAATTAGAGAGACAATTCCTCCATAAATTATCACTCTTTGACTTCTTGATATGTCCTTTTTAGTAATTACACCAAGTCGAATTACTTCTATACACACAAAAAACATTAGTAAGACGATAACCAACCAACCTGTATGGTAAAAATAATATAGAATTGGGATTGAGAGAAAAGATAGACCAATCAAAAATATATATGATACCCCTTTTTTGATAGAAAAAAGGTAATATCCAAGTTCAATAACAACAATGATAGACGTAATATTAAGTATAGCAGTTATCCATGTGGAGGCAAAAACAGAGTTTAATTCAAATATCGATTTATTACAATAAGCTGCTACAAAACCAAAACCAGCAAACAAGGCATATATTCCCATCAATAAATTTCCCCTCTGCTTTCTGTAATTAAAATAAAGAGTAAGGTGCAAAATGGTCAAAATCATAAATACCCCTATTTTGAAGATATCTAAAAACTTTGAGATAAGTAGTTCATTTTTAATGTAATTGGAATCGTTTTCTTGACAAATAAAAACTCGAAGTGCATGATTAGTCCAACCAAACCATTTTATGTATTTTATTTGTGACTCAAAGCCAAATCGAATGGAGATAGTATGTTTTTTGTTTTTCGAAAAGATTGGAAGAAATGTTTCCTTTCCCCATGGCTGGGTAGCTTTTATTGTTTTGCCGTTTTCTAAAAAATCCCCAAATTGTTGGAATTTTTCATTGTCAATATACATTTCGGTAGCCCCGTTCTGCCACACTAATAAAGCCAATCCCTTCTTTGTTAAATTTGTATCTAACTCAAAGGTTAGTCTTAGCCACGAAACCTTAGTATTTCTAAGTTGGGGCAAATCCATAATATCCTTCGTCGGGTCAATACTTTCCCATTTTGAATCATCAAAATCAACTTTTGCGAAATTAGGATTATCGCCAGCGTGCCATTTCCAACCATTATCAAGTAAAATACCTTGTTTGGGTAAGGAATCTATTTGGAAAGGTTTTTGCTTTTGGGCAAAGCCAAAACTAAAAGTAAGAGCAAGAAGGAAGGCAAGAATTACTGTTTTCATCAGCAATACGGTTTAAGAAATAAAGATGGGCAAGTTAGGTTTGTTGTTCTGAAAAACAACTTCATAGCCGCTTAATCGAAACGTAGCCTTCGGCTACGCTCAGGCTGCAAATCAAATGGCTACGCCTTCTATCAACATGATTTTCTCTACCGACTTGTTTTTCATCTCCATAAACAACAGGCGGGCTGGGTCTTTTACGTAATTTTCAAAATCAGCTTTACTCCCAAAACTCACCAAATGTATTTCGTAAGGTAATGGTTGGCTCATTTCAATGATAGCGTTTTGGTTGGGTCTAATCCGATACATCAATTCTCCATTGTGTTTTTTCAAAAGAGGCAATACGTTTGCTTCAAAAGCCTGAAAGGTTTCTTCTTGCCCCTGTTTTATGAAAATAAGCTGCGTGTAATAAAGCATTAAGTTTGAGGTTTAAAGTATTTGAGTTCTTGATTTATACAGAATTTAGAAGTTTCTACTCCGTACAAATCTGAAAACATAGCAAAATACTAAATCTCTACTTATTCTTTCAAAAAATCAATTTCGCTAAAAGATAATTTACTACAAATGTTATGAGCAGCCTTGCCAATCTATAAAATCATTACATTTACTATCCGCTAATTATTGCCCTATGAAAACCTTCCTCAGCTTCCTACTTTTGTTGTTGCTAAGTAGCCTTAATAACCCTTTTGAAGTACCCAACACCAAC
>JBGAVQ010000351.1:0-5100 GCA_044228045.1 Spirosomataceae bacterium | reverse complement strand
GTATTTTTAAATGTTAGCACTTCTAAAATAGAAAAATCCCTAAAATATGCCAAATTAGTGCATATTCGGGGATTAATCTAAATGTAAACTATTGATTATTAGTTGGTTATTTCATCTAAGGAAAGCATAGAAACCCCACAAGGTTTCCAAAACCTTGTGGGGTTTAGCCTTTAAAACTTCAAAGTTTCGGGCAAGTACTTCTTAATGAGGTCGTTATAGTATTGTTTCAAAGCCGTCACATCGGGTGGAACAGGGGCTTTTGAATACAAATCATACGGATTGAAAAGTTGTACCCATTTAAACATTTCGTGATCGTGTGCGTCCATCAAATGGTCGTATGCATTTTCACGGTGTTGTGGATAAAATGAGTGATATCGAATCATGTACAAGGCTTCTTCTGGCAAATAATCCTTCATCATCTGATACAAATACTCATCATGTCCCCAAGACATTTTTACATTCTTTAAGCCACAATTTGGCTCGTAAACACCGTATTTTGTGTTGAAACGCTCATCATGTGCATCGGGATTAGCTTCAAAAAACTCAGGATAGACAATTTTGTCTGAGTGTTGGCAACCAACCGGAAACGTATCACCTACCACTGCCCATTGGGGTTCGCCAAACAAACAAAGCACTTTGCCCATGTCGTGCAAAAGGCCAGTTAGTACAAACCAATCTGGATGACCGTCGGCTCTGATGGCTTCAGAGGTTTGAAAAAGGTGCTGCAATTGATCCAGTTCAATATCTGGGTCAGAGTCATCTACCAAAGTATTCAAAAAGTCAAAAGCCTGCCAAATAGGCATTTCTTTTTTGTCAAATTTCAAGTACTCGGCTTCTTTTTGCAATACAAAGTCATACGTTTGGTAAGTATGGTTTAGCCGATAAAATTCCTTCACGGTTTCACGCTTGGGGTCGGTATAATCCCGAAATTCGTCTTTGGCTTTAGCAATGGTGTTAGGCTCGGGGTAACGTAGCAGTACGTCATCTTCCCATTCATCCAAGCTGGTTAAGGGTGAGATTTCTTTTTCTGAGAACATTATATTAGCAATTATTTTATGAAAAATTAGTAACACAAGGGATAAAATCCTGATTTGCTGCTCGTATTAAGGCATAAATCAGTCCAACAATTTATGCTGGTGTCAGCTATATACACCAAACACCAGCATAAATTATTACCTAATAGCTTTGATTCTGAACCAAATACCCAGGAAGGTTTGAGGCTCCATCAATAGCAGTTTGCGGTATCGGGAACAGCCTTTTTAGCTTATCGCTGTTTGTTTTTTCGGTCCACGTTCCTTCATATTTACCAAAACGAATCATGTCGGTGCGCCGTAGCGACTCCCAATAAAACTCAAAGCCACGTTCACGGAACAGGAGGTCTAAGGTCATGGATGTAAGTGCTGGCGGTGGCGTAGTAGCCGAACGAGCGGCTCTCACAAAATTAACGTCTGCCAAAGCACCAGCCGCATCATTACTCTTACGAAGTTTGGCTTCGGCACGCATTAGGTACACATCAGCTAACCGAAGGATAACAATGTCAGCTTCTCCGAAGTTTCTTCCGCTAACCGACTTTTTACTAAACTCATATTTTTCTACTCTATAACCTGTGTTATAGTTGCTACCTGCTACTGTAAAATCTACTTGCTCAGTAAAATCAACAGCCAAAGTAGGTTTGTTACGAGTATCATGGAATAGCTTGGCTACTTTGAATCGGCCATCTGGGCATTTCAAAAAGACACCATTTCTACGAATCAAGCCATATTGTTGACCTCGCAAAATGCCTCTGTTAATATTGAAACTTGCCTCAGCTACACACGAATCGGCTGGGTTTGAGTAGATTGATAAATTTTGTTTGTAAAAACGTGGATCCACGGTTGGGTCTTTGGGAGCGTACGCATTTGCCCATGAGCGATAAAAATCGGGAGTAATGGCTGGGCCATCGGTACCATTGGCATTTGGATAGGCAGGCAGAGGGAATTGGTCACCAGATAATGAGAAATATGCCATACGGTTGTGTCCGTTCAAATCGGCTCGTTGATCTACTGCAAAAATCAGCTCTTTGTTGTCGTGATTATCACCATTAAAAAGAGAGAAGTAATCTTTTGACAATTGGTATTGTCCAGAGTTAATGATTTTGTCAGAATACTCAACCACTTTGTCCATGTCTTCTGGCTTAAATGTAAATTGAGCAGCATACGGGTCTCTGTAAAAAGCAGCGTTTAGGTGCAAGCGAGCTAATAATCCCCAAACTACGCCTTTGCTAACTCGACCAGGCCCAACCGACGCATCCACATTGGGTTCAATGGCCAAAAGTTCGTTTTTGATGTATTCTACGGCAGCATCTCCACGAATAATTTTTGAGTTTTCGCCCAAATCATCTTTCACAAAAACCAAACCGAAGAGATCTAAGGTAAGCATTGAGTAATAAGCCCTCATACCTCGTGCCTCAGCCAAGTAGGTTTTAGAAACAGGGTCATTGAGGTTTGGCAGCGTATTGATGGCCGTAATTGCTCTTGACATCCCTTGTAAAATCAAATTCCACGTATTTCGCAAGTTAGGGTCAGTACTACCATAGGTATGGGCGTGCATGTTCAAGTAGATACCATTATCACCCCAATCGGTACCGCCACGGTAAGGCAAAATAGCTTCGTCAGTAGATATCTCCTGAATTGCAAAATAGTTGGTGTGTAGAAAAATATCAGGCAACCTTGCATACACAGGTGCAATTATGCCCTCGGCGGCTTGCTTGTCTGAAAGCCCTGTAACATTGGTCTCATCTAAAATGACTTCTTCTAAATTGGTACAACTACCTACCACCATGATACAGGCAATTGATAGTAATATGGTTAATTTCCTTTTCATTTTTGTTGTGTGTTTAGTTTGGGATTGGTTATCCGTTACTGTTTATTAGTTTTCTGTTTACAGTGAACCGCTCTTAATTGGTTATTCTTTATCTGTAAACTGAACGTAAATCAAAATGTTAAATTTAACCCAAAAATCACAGATTTAGCTTTTGGATAGCTTAGGTAATCAATGCCATACGACGAAATGCCGTTGATGGTTCTGTCTGTGTTTACCTCAGGGTCGTAGCCATCGTATTTGGTAATTACCCACAAGTTCTGTCCTGTAACAGAAAGCCTAATAGCCGAAACCCACTTATTGATACCCAAGGCTTTAGTATTAACATTGTAGCCCAAAGCAACGTTGTTTAATCGGAAAAATGCACCGTCTTTGAGGTATCTTGTAGAGACAGGGGCAGCGTTATTTACTGATTCGTTAGCATTAGCAATAGCCTCAGCTGTTGTGTTGATACCCTTTGATAATCTCAATTTGTAAAAATTGGAGTTGGCCGTATTGTCATACAACTTATTCCCAGATACCCCATTAAAATTAACTACCAAGTCAAGCCCTTTGTAGGCAACACTTGTGTTGAAGTTAAATTGTTTGGTAGGCAATGCACTACCCGAAGCCACCCTATCATTATCCGTTACCAATCCGTCACCATTCACATCACGGTAGGTACTCAATCCTTTGTCGTCAAAACCAGTAAATTCTTTCAAATAGAATGTACCGATAGGTTCGCCGTTCAAATAGCCATTGATGGTAGCGGAGGTTAAACCTGAGCCAGATGCTGATCCAGAAGGGATAACAGAATAAGGTGAGTTGGTTACTTTGTTTTTAATAAATGTAATATTGCCACCTACATCCAAGCGTAAGCCACTACCTGCAGTATATCGGTAGTTGAGTTCTATTTCAGCGCCTTTGTTTGATATTTCCATATCCTTCACATTACTCCAAAATGTACCAGCGGGCTGAACAGGGTCAGCTGGAATTACTTCTAACAAAATATCTGTTGAAATTTTATTGAAAATATCAATTGAACCAGACAGTGCGCCATTGAATAGCCCAAAATCAAGACCAATATCGGTTTGATTGGAGGCTTCCCATTGAATATCAGGATTAGCCAAGCGAGAGTAAGAAGTACCTGCAGGATATGCACCTGTCGAGAACAATGGATAGCTGGTTGAAGCTGAAACCTGTGAAGTAAATAAGGCTTGGGTGATTTTGGATGGAATCTCCTGATTACCAGTACGTCCCCAACCTGCTCGCAATTTCAATTCATTGAAAGCCGATGATTTCATGAAGGCTTCTTCTGAAATACGCCATCCCAACGAGAACGACGGGAAGATACCATATTTGTTATTTGCACCAAACTTAGAAGAACCATCTGCCCGTACGGTAGCGGTTACCAAGTATCTATCTTTGTACTGATAATTAACCCTTGAGTAAAAAGATTGCAGTTCGTTAATCAAAGCGTATCCCCCCGGTTTGTTGTTGGCTAAGGTGAGTTCTTGGCCTAAACCAGGGTTATACTGAGGTTCTATGCTTGAAATCGGAAACTTGTTGATGCTGTTGCTACGTCCTTGCAGAAATATTTTCTGATACGAATGACCAACCAATGCAGAAAGGCTGTAATCTGTTTTGTTGAGTGTATAGGTAAGATAATTTTCTACGAGCCTATTTCGGTTGTAGGCATAGATGGTTTCGAGGCGACCATCCTGCAACGGAACAGCATTAGCTAAAGACTGCAAATCACGCACCGACGTAGAATTATCTATACCAAAATTGAGTTTATAGACTAAACCCTCCATAATTTTGAAAGAAGGCGAGATACTACCAATCACTCGATTGATAGTTGTGATGTCTTTTTCTAAAGCTAAAGTAATCAATGGGTTAGTTCCACTTGCATACTTAAATGGCAAACCGTTGGCATCATAAGCTGGATATGTTGGATTGGTCGAAATGGCTGCCCCCAGCATACTGCCAATAGGCGGACGCTCATTTTTGGTGTAAGTTGCATTAAGGTTTACATCTACACTCAGTCGGTCATCCATAAACTTCTGTGTCACATTCATACGGCCCGTGTAGCGATCCATCTGATTGTTTTTTAAGATACCCTGTTGGTTCTGAATACCAAACGAGCCGTAGTAGGTCAACTTGTCAGCTCCACCGCCCAGCGAAATATTATGGTTTTGGGTGTAGGCAGTGCGAGTTACTTCTTTTTGCCAGTCGGTATTGGCTTTTAGGTCTTCGAGTACG
>JBGAVQ010000015.1:0-37979 GCA_044228045.1 Spirosomataceae bacterium | reverse complement strand
CGGTTATGAAGGTGGTTTAAAACCTGACATAAAAGTTAAATACGACTTTGCTCATTTTTTCAAATCTATTGACCCCGCATTACAAATTGTATATCAACACTAACCATTTTCGTACTTAATAAAAGTGTACTAGCCACTACTTAATCTGACAGTTTAGAATTATCTGACAGTCTGTTGAGTAAAAAGAAAATTGTCAGATAGTTGTTTTTCCCACGCTAATTTAGCTGAATCTACAAAGGTCTGATAAGGCGTTTTCCCAAAACAATATTTACCCTGATGGGTTCGATTTCTATTGTAATCTTCAAGCCAACTATCCAAATCTTTTTGTAGTTCTTCTAAGTTATTGTAGCGTTTTTGCTGAGGTGATTTAACCCGCAGCGGCGGCCGCTTAGTTTTTGTATGGTCTACATTTTCCAAAGATAAATATAATTGGTATCGCACTGGCGACCCGGTCGTGATGCTCAATTTTACCACAATATTCGGTACCCCTGTCTGTAAGTATCCTTAGAAGAAGGACAGAATGAGTATCAAAAAAAGGTAGTACTCTATCATTTAGTAAATCTGCTGCTACCAGAGCAGTTTTACTTTGATAGACTTTTGCAAAGGCTACCGCTCGGGCGGCCCCGTTTCGAGTAGGTATCTACAAATGTCTGCTGGTAAATGCGGCCTACCCCTTTGATTGTACCTACAAAATAGGTATCTTGTGAGCCTAAATAGCCTGGAAACTCCGTTTCTATTTCGCCCAGTGCTTGTTTCTCCTCCTTAGCTTTTTCCATGGCTTTGAGTTGCGACTCGGTCAGGATTAATCCTTCTTGGGCAACCTTAGCTTCCAGCGCTTTTAGTCTTTTAGCAAATGTTTCCAAGTCATGACGTAACGAAACCGAACGTACTCCACCAGGAGAAATAAATAATCCTTTCTTGCGAAGTTCATTACTCACCCGGAGCTGACCATAGGCAGGTTGTTCAACGGCAAACTCTACTACACCTTGTTCTATCTGACTCGCTACACGATTCTTTTCTATGGGTTTACGACGGCTAATTTCCTGAAGAGCTGCTTCTCCGCCTGTCTCATAGAGTTCTTTAAAACGATACCGGGTCGCCGGTGCGATATGTATCTCTGCTATAACCCATCACTTTACAAGCCTGAGATACATTACCCAGCGTTTTAGCCAGATTCAAAATGCCTACTTTGTTCTTGATTACTTTTTCTTGTGTTGTCATTTCCTTAATCTGTTTAACGGTTACAAATTTAATCAATTTGTCAGATTAAGTCTTGACTATTACAACTTATCTATGAAAATGATTCACTTTTAATTGCAACACAGACCGATATGAGTCTAAAAACTCCCCAATATATATTTAGGGTTTCCTTGAAAAAAAAGGTCTGTGTAATATTTCCCATATTCACAGACCTTATTTTTTGTATTCAATCATTATTGATTCTACAAAAAGTACAAACTTTGATAGTAATAAAAGATTGTGAGGTGCATGAATATGAGCGAGTTGCTATCCTACCCACGAGTTAGTGAGTAGTATTGGTTTACTAAATCAGCTTATGCAGCCTGTTTAGCAAGCTTGACGGCATTGGCCGTCAGGATTCCGAAGAAAATCCAGATTTCTTCTGCTGGCTGAGAACGAGCCTTGACTTTGGTGAGTAAATAATGATTTTTTTGATTGCCAAACACCCCTTCCATCTGTGAGGCACGAGCCTTATAAATGATGCCTTGCACTTGTTTTTCTTGGAGGCTAAGGGGCTTTGGTCCTTTCTTAGCAAAGCAGGTTTGTATCTTTCGTTGGGTGATAAAACGGCGATTTTCGTTGGTAGGGTAGATATTATCAGCCCCTAACATCTTGCAATGCCCAAAGATGTGTTCATGCTTGATAACTGCTTTTTTGAGTCGTATGCCTTCGTGAAAAGCCTCAAAAGAAAGGTGTTCAATCCAAGCCAAACCTGCCGTCAAGGTAATATGGGCTTTGGCACCAAACTCCGTAGGCTTGGTTTCTTTGCCTCTGACGATGGGTCTGACGTAAGGTTTAGCCAAAGATACAATCCGCTTGGCAAGTGTTGAGGATGGCTTATTGAGTAGGTATTTCTGCTGGACAATGATAGTTTTGATGGTCTTCAAGCGTTGATAGAAAGTCTTTCCCATCCAGTTGATTTGATGGGCATCGAAGAGGTCTTGGAGTTGTCCGACGAGTTTTTCAAGTAAATACAGTAGTGAACGCCGAAGTCGCTGGGTTTGCTGATAGGTTTTCTTTCGCCGCCGAGCATAGCTCATGTACTTTTTTTGCTGGGCTAAGAACTTATTACGAGGTCGCCGCAGTGAAAGTATTGAGCACAGGCCAATGATGCTTTGATGTATCCATTGGCAAGATTCCCAGATGAGCTTAATCGCACCGGCGACCCGGGTCCGTTGGGTAGCGAATCCAACTCTCATAGCAGGAGGCATCCATAAGGAGCGTTTTACATTCTTGTAGAGATAATAAGGGCTTCCAATGGCTTTGGAAGATGTTTTGCAGGCAAGACCAACCCAAGGCTGAGACTTCCTTACGAACCCGAGTGACCAAACTTCGATCTTTAATATTCTCACCAGGTAAGAGTGTTAAATGACAGAATGTTTGATAGGCCCAATCGGTGTTTAGCCGTTCGACTAATTTTTCGTCTGACAGGCCCGAGTAGTGTTTCAAGAGCATCAACCTGATTTTGCCAGCATTGGAGAGCCATGGTTTCGCCCCTTGTGGCTTTTTAGTAGGGAAAAGACCAGTAAATTGGTCATCAGGAAGGAGTTGGTGGATTTTACCTAAATCGGTTGAATTAAAATAGTGCAAATCAATTGCACTAAGCTGACCACTCGTTTTTTTTGCATAATTTTAAGTTGTATTAAATTTTATGCAAACAAAATACCCCAAAAATGGCTATTCTAACCAATTTTTGGGGCTATTTTTTGAACGATTCTCTTAATAAGTCTCTGATTATCTAATCATTAGCCTTTTTCAAGGAAACCCTACAAACTGTTTCCGACAAATATTGAACCGTTTTTAAATCAAAAAGGTGGGCTGCTAACAGACCACCTTTCAAACTAAATATTTTACTCAAAAATCAATTTAAGTCAAAACGATCCAGATTCATCACTTTTGTCCAGGCTGCTACGAAATCATTCACAAACTTGTCTTGCGAATCTTCACTTCCATAAACTTCGGCAAGTGCTCTGAGTTCAGAGTTTGAACCAAAAATAAGATCTACACGAGTGGCTGTCCATTTTAGTTCTCCCGTTTTGCGATCACGTCCATCAAAAACGTCTTTAGAATCTGAATTTGAAATCCATGTTGTACCCAAATCAAGCAAATTAACAAAAAAATCGTTTGTAAGAACCTCAGGACGCTTAGTAAATACGCCATGCAAAGTTGAGTGGTTAGTTTTAAGCACACGCATACCACCCACAAGCACTGTCATTTCAGGTGCGGTTAAGGTCAATAATTGTGCTTTATCAATTAACATTTCCTCGGCTGAGGCGGTATGCTGTGCCTTTATATAATTACGAAATCCATCAGCGGCTGGTTCAAGTACAGCAAAGGATTCAACATCAGTTTGTTCTTGTGATGCATCAGTTCGCCCAGGTGTAAAGGGTATTGTTAAATTAAAACCTGCATTCTTTGCTGCTTGCTCAACACCAGCACATCCACCCAAAACAATAAGATCAGCCATAGAAACCTTCTTTCCATCTGTCTGAAGACTGTTAAAGGATGCTTGTACAAGCTCGAGCTTTTCAAGCACATCCGTAAGTTGTGCAGAAGCATTAACCTCCCAGTATTTTTGTGGTGAAAGGCGTAGGCGGCCACCATTTGCACCACCACGTTTATCGGAACCACGGAAAGTTGATGCAGAAGCCCAAGCAGTTGAAACTAACTGAGAAACGGACATTCCAGTTGCCAAAATCTGACTTTTGAGTGAAGCAATATCCTCTTCGTTAATTATTTTATAAGTTGCGACTGGAATTGGATCTTGCCAAATTAATACGTCAGCAGGAACTTCAGGGCCAAGATAGCGAGAACGAGGGCCCATATCTCGGTGGGTTAATTTAAACCATGCCTTGGCGAAGGCATCGGCAAACTCGTCTGGATTTTCATAAAATCGCCGTGAAATTTTCTCGTAGGCAGGGTCAACTTTCAAAGCGATATCAGATGTAAGCATAAAAGGTGCATGTCGCTTTGATGAATCGTGTGCATCAGGTACGGTACCAGCACCTGCATCTCCTTTTGGTTTCCATTGATTTGCACCGGCCGGACTCTTAGTCAACTCCCATTCATAGCTGAACAAATTCTCGAAATAATTGTTACTCCACTTGGTTGGGGTGGTAGTCCAAGCTCCTTCTAAACCACTTGTTATAGTATCTCCAGCATTACCAGAGCCATAAGTGTTTTTCCAACCAAGGCTTTGTTCTTCAATACCTGCCGCAGCAGGCTCACGACCAACATACTTACTTGGATCGGCAGCACCATGTGTTTTGCCAAATGTGTGCCCACCAGCAATTAGAGCAACCGTTTCTTCGTCGTTCATCGCCATACGTCCAAAGGTTTCACGGATGTCACGAGCAGATGCCAGGGTCTGGATTTCCGTTTGAATCTTCTGGATTTACATAAATTAAACCCATCTGAACTGCTCCCAAAGGATTTTCAAGCACACGATCGCCCGTATATCGTTTATCACCTAACCATTCCGTTTCAGTGCCCCAATAGATATCTTCTTGCGGTTCCCAAACATCTTCACGGCCTCACCAAAACCATAAGTTTTAAAGCCCATAGATTCGAGAGCACAATTTCCAGCAGAATCATCAGATCAGCCCACGAGATTTTCTTGCCATATTTCCTTTTAATTGGCCAAAGAAGTAGGCGAGCTTGTCGAGGTTAGCGTTGTCTGGCCAACTATTGAGAGGAGCAAATCGTTGTGTACCAGAACCTGCCCCTCCACGACCGTCTTGAATACGATATGTACCTGCACTATGCCAGGCCATTCTTATAAAAAATGGCCCGTAATGGCCATAATCGGCAGGCCACCAATCTTGTGAAGTGGTCATCAATTCATAGATTTCATTTTTTAGTACTTTCAAATCAAGTGCTTTAAACTCTTCAGCATAATTAAAGGATTTTATCCATTGGGTTTGAAAGGGAGGAGTGCTGTCGAAGGATATTTAATTTGAGCTGATTTGGCCACCAGTCATTGTTTCTGGTTCCCCTTCCTGCACCCTGTTTTAAGACACCACTATGAAACGGACACTTTCCTTCCCCATTCATATTAGAAGGTGATGTATTCGAGGTTTTGTTGTTTTCCATTTTAAAAGTTTAAATAATTTGTATGTGATAATAATGTACAACTATTACATTTTCTCAAAAAGCGATGGGTTAATCGTTTTGCTAATTGAAAGTAAATATATTATTTTCCAAAATACAATTAGTCTATAAATAAATCAAATTGATTATTCTTATGATGATATAGTTATCCTCTATGACAAAACCTTAATGTTTTATTGCAAAATTAGTTTCAAACCCTCAACGATATTTAGACATTTTTAAAAAAATCGTTTTTATTTTGCTAAAATTAGAATGTTGAGAAGAAACTACTTGACAAACAACCTGACTTGCCACAGGGGATTACCGTTGAACGATTACCCATTGTTGCTACACAAAAGCACAACAGTTTTAAGAAATCAATGCAAGAGGGTAGTAAAACAAAAAACGTCAAATAAGCTGTAAAAGCATATTTGACGTTTTTAAAATTTGGGAAGTGATCCCGCTGGGACTCGAACCCAGGACCCATACATTAAAAGTGTATTGCTCTACCAGCTGAGCTACGGAATCTTGCAAATGCGGCGTTGTTTTCCTTAATTGCGGTGCAAAGGTAGGATTTTTTGAAGTATGCTGCAAATGAATTCCATAAAAAAACTCACATTTCTCGTTGTCACATTTGTACTTTTTTTACAAATGGCTCATTCTCAGTCACTAAATCAATCGCTGCGACTGGGAGATTTAGCATTTAAAAATCAAGAATATACCAAGGCACAAGCTATTTATGAGCAGGTATTACTCGAATCGGCACAAGTGCCAGCTTCTGTTTATTTAAAATTAGCCAATATTTATGAACAACAAAATGAATTGGCAAAAGTGCTGTATTATCTAAATAAAGCATACGAGCGAGCCCCCGATGAAAGAATTTTAAAAAAAATGAGTGTTTTGGCTGCCGACAACGGACTAAAAGGCTATGAATTAAATGATCTCAACTTTTTTGTGATGCTTTATAAACAATATTCTCATTTTTTATTCATGTTGTTGGTACTACTCGGATTGTACATTTTTGGGGTGTTGCTTTATAAAAGACTCAAAAATCAATTTATCCCTATTCGTCAAAAAGTATTTTTTCTCTTGTACATTATAGGGATTGTTGCCCTCATCAATTTGCCTAATTCGTATCAGTCTGCCATAGTTTATGAAGATAAAGTTTTTTTGCGAACTGAACCTTCGGCGGCGGCTCCCGTGGCCGATGTTATTTTGAAAGGTCACCGATTCAATGTATTAGGCAGTAATGACAATTGGTATAGGGTTCTGTGGGAAAATGACTTTGTATTTATTAGAAAACAAGCTGTGATGCTCATAGATTAAAGATGTAAGGACGCAACCCTTCAGCAGAGATTTCCGTACTTACATCAACATTAAACTTTAAAACAACTTTCCTATGAAAAATCTTGTGCTATTTGCTTTTATCTTGTTGGCTGCACTGTCGTGTAAAAATGATGAAGTTGCCTCAAATGAAGTAAATTTTAATATAACCCTTAAAGGCACCAACGAAGTGCCAGCTAATGCTTCAGCTGCTACTGGTACCTTTGTTGCAGTGTATAACAAAGACACTAAAATTCTGAAATACACGATTACTTACGCAGGAATCACCCCAACAGCATGGCATATACACAAAGGAGCTACTACTGCAACGGGTGCAGTGGTTTTTAACTTTGGTACTACGTTTAGCTCACCGTATGTAAATCAGACTGTTGCGCTAACAACTGACCAAGAAACTGACTTACTGGCCGGAAACTATTATGTAAATGTGCATAGTGCCCTATTTGCTGCTGGTGAAATTAGAGGCCAATTAGTTAAGTAAAAAATTGGGGCGCATTAATGAATGCACCCCAATTTTTATCTTAATACAGTCAGTGCCCCCTTGTATTTTCGTCGGGTATATTTAATCAGGTAATAGTATTCGCCAGTGCTAAACTGGTCGGCCATCCATTTGAAGTCCCGATCTTTTGATTCAAATACCTGGTTTCCCCAACGATTGTAAATTTCTACACCCTCAAATACCTGTTCGCAATTATCTGCAGGTAAGTTACTTACGGCAAAAAAATCATTTTTACCATCATTATTGGGGGTTATGACATTTGGGGGTGATATATCGTAATTAACCTGTAAATTGTAGAGCGTGATAGATACGCTTACCGTATCGAAGCGGTCGGGCTGGCATGAATTGTCTTCTGTAATAAAATCAACAATAAACTTATTCTGGTCTTTTCCGTCTAAGTTTTTGCAAGTAGGAATCCAGCTAAATGGCGATGTAATTTTGCCGATACCAGACTTATTCTCAAATTTCATTCCAGCCGTGGGAAGCAAAAAGCCTCTTCCCACACCTGTCAAAGTAATGGGGTCATTGTCAGGGTCTTGAGCTATTACATCAAATAGAATGGGTGCAGACACTGCACTGATAGTCAGTTCAATAGCATTACCAGTGAGGGTGGTATAAACCGTTGGTTTTTGACTTGGCCGGGCTATTACATTGAGCTTAATACTAACAGAATCCTTCTTGACTCTGGCGCATCGGGCATCTGAAATCACAAAATCTATCAAAAAATCTTTGCCTGTTACGGCTGCGCAGGTGGGTGTCCAAGTTAGTGTTTGTGTTACGGCTCCTGTTCCTTCTATACTTGGAAACGTAATACCCAAGGCAGCTAAGGTAAAGCCCCTACCCTTTCCTTCGAGCTTGATTTTATCATTATCCAAATCTTTACCATTTACTTTTATAGTTACAGGAGTGCCAACTACAATACTTTTTTGGTTGTTGGGGAGGTCAGTTGTTACTGTTGGTATTGAATTTGGGTCTGGTTCAATAATGACTTGAACTCGCAAGGTATCGGTTTGTGGCAAAGGACAACCATCATCACTGGCAATCACCTCAAAAACCAAGGCTTTGGTGTTGGTTTCGCTTTCAGCACAACTTCCAAGGCAAATCTGGGTTTTGAGTGTATCTGTGGCAGATGTAGGTGCAAAAATCGATGGTGTTATTTTGATTTCTGAATCGGTAAAATTGAGTGGGCGAACATCAATTTTTACCCTTTGTCCAATATCTTTTTCATTGATTAACAAATTGAAACATTTGCCCTGCTGTGCTTTAATAAGCAAAATCTCGTTTTCTTTGTAAAAACTTGACTTGCCTTGTTCTCGCAACAACACCAATGGCGAATCATTTTTGGGGCAATCCACTACTTTTAACTGAAAATCCCTTCGCATTTCTCCAATTTTCTTGCCTTCTCTAAATTCTTCAATAAGTACCGAGAATACAAATAAGCCAAGTCGGCCAGCAGTAACCGTAAGTCGGCCAGTTTGACTATCAATGCGTAAAGGAACAGACCCAGGAATGGCATTGGTGGCACTAAAACCCGAAACCCATTGTATTTGTGGGTGACTACTACTTCCTCTCGAAATAGGCATGGGCTGTTGCATAGAAGCTGATCCTATCAACGGAGTCACCATGCTGTAAGTTAGTTGATCACCGTCGGGGTCAGTTCCTGCAAAATTGAAAGAAAAAGGCTGGTTGATACAGATATAGTCAGATTTGATGGGCTCAAATCGGGGTGATGAGTAAGTAATTGCCTTTCCATTTTGTTTTAAAGCTGGAAATTGAAGGTAAAAAACAGAACCGGAGCCTCCTGGGTTTTGGATGTTTGTAATGGCATTATTGCGGCAACAACGTTCCCAAACAATGTAATATCCAAGTGCATCATCAAAGTCATTTGGATCTAAATATACTTTTTGTGAATATCGAATAAGGCGGGTTTGCAAATCACCCAAGGCACACGAAGGCTTTGAATATTCAATGAAATCATCGCTAACTTGCGGCAAGGTTGCTGTCCCCATCAAAAAATTATCTCTTTTCCTAAAAAAATAAAGGGTAATGTTCTGGTCTTCAGCGGCGGCTCTGCCAAATAGTGCATCAAAATACAAGTTAACATTTACTTGATGAGTGGCTTCTGTTTCTTTGATAGCCCGAAGCTCAATCTCGCCACCTACTATGTGCGAAGCCGTGCTTTTAGTAACAATGAACGCCAAGATAAACAGGATAACAAGTATTTTTTGCATCATGGTAAATAAGGCTAAGGCATAGGGATAGTCGTATTTAAAAGACGTAAATTTTTGGGGAATAGTTGGTTTTTGTCATTTGAAAGGTTGAAAATAGTTAATTTTGCGTATTATGAGTATAAAAAGAAAAAAATTTCAGCCCTATGTGGTTGAACAAGTGACCATTAAGGATTTTGCCGCAGAAGGCAAATGTGTAGTGAAGTTGGATGGCCAAGTTGCATTTGTAACAGGAGATGTGGCACCCGGAGATGTAGTAGATCTTACCATTTACAATAAACGGAAAGGTATCTTAGAAGGTCAAGTTGCAAAGCTACATGCAAAGTCTGATTTGCGTGTAACACCACATTGCGAACATTTTGGCATTTGTGGCGGTTGCAAATGGCAACACATTGATTATCAAGCCCAATTATCATTTAAAACTCAACAGGTAACCGATGCCCTTACTCGTATTGCAAAGGTAGATTTACCAGAGATTAAACCCATAATTGGTTCTTCCCACGAATACTACTACCGCAATAAGTTAGAATTTACTTTCTCAAAAAACCGCTGGCTCACCACTGAAGAAATAAATTTGACCACAGATTTAGATAAAAATGTATTAGGATTTCATATCCCAAGACGATTCGATAAAATTCTCGAAATTAAGCATTGCTATCTTCAACCTGACCCGTCCAACACCATTCGTAATGAATTAAAGAAATTTGTAGCCCCCAAGAACTGGGAACATTATGACCATTTGGTGCAGAAAGGCTTTTTGCGAAATGTGGTCATTCGAAACAGTAGCAAGGGAGAAGTTATGGTGATTATGATATTTGGTCGTGCCGAAATGGAAAATATCATGGAGATCATGGCCTTTTTGAATGAGCGTTTTCCAGAAATCACCTCGTTGTTCTACATCATTAACCCAAAAATGAATGACTCCTATGCTGACCTCGACCCAATTTTGTATGCAGGTAAACCATTCATCGAGGAAGAAATGGAAGGATTAACGTTTCGAGTTGGGCCTAAGTCATTTTACCAAACTAATTCTGAACAGGCATACCAATTGTATAAAGTTACTCGAAATTTTGCACAACTAACTGGTAATGAACACGTTTATGATTTGTACACTGGCACTGGTACTATAGCCAATTTTGTAGCCAAACAAGCCAAACATGTGGTCGGGATTGAGTATGTAGAAGCGGCCATTGAAGATGCCCACCTCAATTCATCGCTTAATGGCATTGCTAATACGTCCTTTTTTGCTGGTGATATGCGTAAGCTACTTACACAACGTTTTGTAGAAGCAAATGGGTTTCCAGACGTGGTCATCACCGACCCGCCTCGGGCTGGTATGGACAAAGAAGTTATTGACACCCTATTGAATATATGCCCCAAACGAATTGTGTATGTAAGTTGTAATCCTGCAACTCAAGCCCGTGACCTTGCGCTCATGGACGCACACTATGCAGTTACAGCTGTGCAGCCTGTGGATATGTTTCCTCATACCCATCATGTTGAAAACGTGGTATGTCTTGAGCGACGACGTTGAGTTTATACCAATAACACGAAAAAAGCCTCGATTGAGGCTTTTTTCGTGTTATTGTAACTTTTGAGGTTAACCCAAGTAAGTCTTAAGTGCTTTACTCCGAGAGGTATGACGTAGCCTGCGAATGGCTTTTTCTTTGATTTGACGAACTCGCTCACGAGTAAGGTTAAATTTCTCTCCGATTTCTTCGAGAGTCATGGCGTGTTCGCCGTTCAAACCAAAATAGAGCGTTACTACATCCGCCTCACGCTGTGTAAGGGTTGAAAGTGCTCGTTGAACCTCTTTCCGAAGTGAATCATTGATGAGCCCCGAATCAGGCTTATCTTCACTATCATTTTCAAGAACATCGAGCAAACTGTTTTCTTCTCCTTGAACAAAAGGAGCGTCCATCGAAACATGGCGACCAGAGATTTTGAGTGTATCAACTACTTCGGCAGTAGATACTTCTAACACCTCTGCTAATTCTTCGGGTGAAGGCTCTCTTTCAAACCGCTGTTCTAATTCGGAGAAAGTCTTCGATATTTTATTAAGTGAGCCTACTCTGTTAAGTGGCAAACGAACAATACGAGACTGCTCGGCCAAAGCTTGTAGAATAGACTGACGAATCCACCAAACGGCGTAGGAAATAAACTTAAATCCTCGGGTTTCATCAAATCGTTGAGCTGCTTTGATAAGACCCAAATTTCCTTCGTTAATCAAATCGCCAAGCGAAAGCCCCTGGTTTTGGTATTGCTTGGCTACCGACACCACAAAACGGAGGTTTGCTTTGGTAAGTCTTTCCAAGGCAAGCAAGTCTCCATCTCTAATTTTTCTTGCTAAATCTACTTCTTCATCTGGGGTGAGCAAATCAACCTTACCAATCTCTTGCAGATATTTATCTAAGGATTGGCTTTCACGGTTGGTAATTTGCTTACTTATTTTAAGCTGTCTCATGTACGTGTGTGAATTGGTAACAGAATAACGAATTCAGGAAATAATCGAGTGAGTGAAATACACATTTTATTTAGCAAAAATCATGCTTAATTAAATTGGTCAACCCTAAGTGTTTTAACAAAATAGTATTAAATTTTGTTCTATTATCTTGTGGGCTTCGGTAATAATACTTTCCGGGATAGCCGATACTTACCTGTTTTTTTGTCCACCTCAAGTAATTTCACCTTAATTTCGTCACCAACTTTCAGTACATTATCCAGCGTTTCGAGGCGTTCCCATGATATTTCAGAGATGTGTAAAAGACCATCTTTACCTGGCATGAATTCAACAAAAGCACCAAATGGCATGATATTTTTAACTACTCCGTCATAAACTTCTCCAAGTTCGGGAATCGCTACTATGCCTTTGATGCGCTTCATGGCTTTGTCCATTGCCTCTTTGTTGGTGGCGTAAATAGTCACAAAGCCAGCATTGTCCTTTTCTTCTATGTTTACAGTAGCACCTGACTCACGTTGAATTTCTTGAACTACTTTACCACCCGGCCCAATTACTGCTCCTATTTGCTCACGCTCAATTTTGATGACGTGTGCTCTTGGTGCATTTGATTTAAAATCTATCCGTGGGGCTATCAGTGCTTTTTTCATTTCGCCCAATATGTGAAGGCGGCCAGCTTTGGCTTGTGCCAAGGCTTGTGCCAACACATCGTACGGTAGGCCGTCAATCTTAATATCCATTTGGCAAGCAGTGATTCCGTTCTCAGTACCGGTCACTTTAAAATCCATGTCACCAAGGTGGTCTTCATCACCCAAAATATCAGACAACACTGCCCATTTTCCTGAGGCTGAGTCAGTTATCAAGCCCATCGCAATACCTGAAACAGGTGATTTGATTTGAACACCTGCGTCCATCAATGCCAAAGTTCCAGCACAAACTGTGGCCATAGACGAAGAACCATTTGATTCTAAAATATCGGAAACAATACGAAGCGTATAAGGAAAATCGTCGCCTACTGGTAATATTTGTTTGATGGCACGGTGTGCCAAATTACCATGACCAATTTCACGACGACCTGGTCCACGGTTGGGTTTTACTTCACCGGTTGAGAAACCTGGAAAATTGTAGTGTAGTAAAAACTTATTGTAGCCCGACTGATAGGCTGTGTCAATAATTTGCTCATCCAACTTAGTGCCAAGTGTAACCGTGGTAAGCGATTGTGTTTCGCCTCTTGTAAAAATAGCAGAACCGTGAGCTGTAGGCAAATAACCGACTTCGCTATAGATTGGACGAATCTCGTCTAATTTGCGACCATCCAAACGTACTCGCTCGTCTAATACCAAGTTGCGAGAGGCTTCGTATTCTAATTCACCAAAGTATTTGCTAACTAAGGCTGTGTTAATGGTTTCACCTTCTGCAATTGAATCGAGGTACTCTTGGCGTACTGCCTTGAATCCTTCTTTCCGTGCATTTTTGCTTTTGCTACCAGCTTGACATACTGCATACACTTTACTATAATAGTGTTCTTTTAGGTAATCAAAGAGTGCTTGATCGTTGGTTTCGTGGTTATATGCCCGTTTTTCGGTTTTGCCAACAGCAGCTTCAAGTTCTTTTTGAACCAAGCATTGAAGTTTGATGCTTTCGTGTGCCAACCGAATTGCTTCAAGTACCTCATCTTCTGAACATTCTTGCATTTCACCTTCTACCATCAAAATATTTTCAAGCGTAGCGGCTACTATCAGATCAATTTCAGCATTGGCCAAAGCTGATGCCAATGGATTAATGACAAACTGTCCATTTATTTTGGCTACTCTCACTTCTGAGATTGGACCATTAAATGGAATGTCTGAAACCATGATGGCTGCCGACGCTGCCAAACCTGCCAACGCATCGGGAAGCACCTCAGGGTCAGCCGAAATCAAAAATACATTTACTTGTACATCTGCGTGATAATCTTCTGGAAAAGTTGGACGTAATGCCCTGTCAATCAGACGACTGGTTAAAATTTCATAATCAGAAAGTCTTCCTTCTCGGCGTTGAAAACTTCCCGGTATTTTGCCTGAAGAAGCAAATTTTTCTTGGTAATCCACAGATAGTGGTAAAAAATCAACCCCTTCTTTGGCATCTTTATTAGCAACAACCGTGGCTAATAACATGGTATCGCCGCAGCGAACTACCACGGATCCATCTGCAAATCGGGCTAATTTTCCAGTTTCAATGGAAATTGCTCTGCCGTCGGGCAGGGTTACCGTTTTGGTGACAATATTGAACATAAATGGTGCGAAAATGAAAGTTGTGAGCGTGAGGACTGCAGACAACTCGTTATGGTGAAAGTCTTGTTGATGGAAATACTGACTGTTGAATGATAATACAGTCAGTAGTTTTTTGCTAAACCAAATAATACAAACACTTTTAACAACAATCAGGGAATCCAAATGCTGAATTCCCTGATTGAAAAAGTGCAATATTATTTACGCAGGTTCAGTTCTGCTACAATGGCACGATAACGTTGTATGTCGTTTTTGCTCAGGTAATTTAATAACCGACGGCGCTTTCCTACCAACTTCAGCAAGCCTTGTTGAGTTGAATAGTCTTTGTGATTCTTCTTTAAGTGTTCCGTAAGGTGTGAAATACGGTGTGTAAAGAGGGCAATTTGTGATTCGGGAGAACCGGTGTCAGATGAAGACTTAGCAAACCCGTGTGCAGCAAAAATTTCTTGCTTTTTCTCTGGACTGAGATACATCTTTTTTATGAATAAAAGTTAAAAAAATGCTTTTGAATAGAACATTTCTATCCTAAAAGCGAAACAGGCGCAAAAGTACGTAATTTTACTTGATTTTAAGTAATTTGATTTGCTTTTTTTTGAAGAAAAACAGTTATCCATGGCAATCGGGTGATTTTTGTAATTAATTGCTGGAAATACATTTTATAGACATCTGCCTCAAACAAACGGGAGTCGTTTTGGGCTTGTCGCATAAAGTATAAACCAAATAAAAACAAAATTCCATTGGCCAGCCATGCCCCATAAATAACTGAAGTAAGCCCTTCTTTGGCCCACTTGTCGCCATTGATCATGAGTACGTACATCAAAATATAAAAGAGGATAGCCAATATCACTGGCATACCAAAGCCGCCTTTTTTGACAATTGCCCCAAGTGGTGCCCCTATCAAAAACATCACAAAACAAGCAAAGGCAAAAGTGAACTTGTGATGCCACTCTAAGTTCATTTTTCTTATTTCTTCTTTTCTGCTTTTTAAGTAAATCTGATTACTTTCGGTATTCGATAATAAGTTTTTGGCTTGCGAAAGTGCAGTTTCTCCAATTTGTCTTTTAACGGCCACATCGGTTATTGGCATGCGGAGTAGGGAGTCTATCCACTTGCCTGGCAACACCGCCTTTTTTAAGGTATCTTTTGTATTTGCTCTTAAATGAAATAAATAATACTGCGGTGCACTCAACGCATAATTTTTTGTAATCTTGGTAAAGTCATTTTTCACCGAATCGGTGAGTTGAGTTAGCTGAATAACATTTTTCATACTCTGGTGATGACGAAATTGATCTTCGTCAGTACGACGCATATCAAAAGCAGCCAAACTAAACACTAACTTGCTCTTTTTAAAGGAGCTGTGTGAAAACTGTGTTTGGTTTGGAGTGGTAGAGTTTTTATCCACAAAGTCACTAAATTCGTTACCATTAAATAGTTCAAATACCAAATACTTACTATCAATAATGGTGTACATCAGGGCCGAATCTGCCAATATTACTCGTTTATTACCCTGATTCTCAGTATGATCATATATGACCAAACCTTTTAATGTTTTATTATCTCTGTATTTTTTGTTGACTTTTAGTGCATACCCGGGCAAGTCGTAATAAAATATCCCTTCTTTTAGATTGAGGGTTGCTTTGGTAGTCTTTACATCCCACAGTAAACTCCATCCTTTGAGGTTGGCCCATGGCGAAACTGTATTATTAAACACAAACGAGCCTATCGTAATAAGTGTAGCCACAATCATGACAGGGCGTAAAGCACGAGTGATAGAAATTCCTGCTGCTTTAATGGCTGTGAGTTCTGAAAATTCGCCGAGATTGCCATAACACATCAATGAGGCAAGCAATACGGCCAATGGTAGTGATATGGGAATTGTAATAAGGGAGAAGTAAAAAAAAAGTTTGAGGAAGATTAAAAGTCCAAGGTCTTTCCCGACAAATTCATCGAAATAGGTCAGAATAAAGCGCATCAGAAAAATAAACACAACTACGCTGGTCGTAATAATGAATGGGCCAAAAAATGCTTTTAAGATTAGTTTGTCTAATTTCTTCATGTCCAAGGGCTAATTTCACCACAAAAATACGTTGAAGAAGCCCTAATTGTTTTACTTTTAATAAAATTTAACGAGGCAATGGCATCAATATTAATCGTAATAATAAAACTACACAGTTAATCCGCTTAGTTTGCACTAAACAGTAAAGTTTATACGAAAGCCAATCAGCTACCGACAATCTCCTTCAATTTGTCAATGAGACCATCCCATAGATCCATCAAGTCGTCTTCATCTGAATTGGAAGAATAATCAATAACTTTCAAAAATGTAGAATTTGTCAGTTCGCTAACCTCAATCTTAAATTCGAGGTAATTTGCTTCGCCATTTTGGTCGGTTGATCTTTCAAAATCAAAGCGGACACTTTTATTGGTTCGGAGCGAAGTTACTTTGGCGACGTGGCTTTCTCCATCCCAAACAAAATCAAGGCAATGGTCGTCTTTGTGATTAACTTTTGTAGCGAACCATTGTTGCAAGCCCGAGGCAGAACTCAAGTATGGGAATAATACTTTGGGTGAAGCCTTTAACTCGTACTCGTGAATAAACTTAAACTTAGTCATGGTGTCATGGAGGTTTATATTTAGTGGAAAAATAGTTAAATGTGCAACTTCTCTTTCTTTTTGGTTTTAATGATAATCGGTAATTTATTAAATATCAACCAATTAAAGAGGTTGTACAGTTGGAGGTGCGAGAATTTGTAATGGCAATGTAGGAAGATTTCAAAAAAACCACTAATTTTGTCAGAAATTTATTGGCGAGGTAGCTCAGGTGGTTAGAGCGTCGGATTCATAACCCGAAGGTCAGGGGTTCAATTCCCCTTCTCGCTACACAAAAGCGGCATATTCTGAATGGAATGTGCCGCTTTTTTTGATGTAGTATGTTGATGATGGTTTATGTCCTCCGAGTAAAATTTTGGAGCTTTCCTGAAACAGTGTCAATGCAATATTTTAAACACCAATTCCCGCAATAGTTCACCCTCACTTTGGCTACCGCTATCTATGCCTTTTGACTGGGCATCAGCGAGCCGTAAATATTTGATAATTTGGACGGTTTGCCCTACCGAAAAATTTCGGATGCCCAACAAATAGTCTTTGGTGAAATATGGATTCACACCCAACAACTTGGCTAATGCTTGCTCAGATTTGTCTTTGGTGGCATGAACCATCAGGAGTTTGCTGAAGAAATTAAACAGGATGATAATTACAGCCACCAACGGATTTTCTTTTGGGTTTGCCGCAAAGTGACTTGCTATCTGATTAGCTTTTAAAATGTTACGTTGAAGAATTGCTTTCTGGAACTCAAAAATATTATACTCTTTGCTTACACCCACGAAGCGTTCTACTACTTCGGCGGTAATTTCTTGTTTAACAGTTAGGTTAAGGAGTATTTTTTCTATCTCACCCGCCAATCTTTTAAGGTCATTTCCTACCGATTCGGCGAGCATTTGAATGGCCTTTGGGCTGATTTTAACCCCTTTTTTATGGCAATAATCAGCAATCCAGTCAGGAATTTTGTTGTCGTATAACTTTTTAGAAGGAACAATAACTCCCCTCTTTTCGGCAGATTTTACATAAGATTTACGTTCGTCAAGCAAGGACTTGAAGCCCAGAACCAAGATAGTGGAGGATAGCGGATGAAGAAAATAATCTTCTAAATACTTGGTTTGTTCCTTTGTGTCGAGTCCAGGGATATCTTGAGCTTCTTTTACAATAATTAGCTGACGCTCAGCCATCATGGGGAAGCGTTTGGCATAACTCAACAAAGTGCCTATGGTAATGTCTTTGCCAAAAAGCACAAATTGATTAAACGAACGGTCAGCTGATGAGAGGACATCGTTCTCAAAAACATCAATTATTTTTTCGGTGTAGTAGGGTTCATCGCCGTGGAGTATATAAACGGGTAAATATGTTTTTTTTTGAAGGTCTTGCAAAACCTCATCTACTGATTTGGGCATTGTTTTGTCTATTTTTCTTTGACTACATTACTTCATTGATGAAGGTTTGGCACATCTGCCTCACTTGCGGATAAAACACCAAGAATTCTTGTTCAAAAAGCTCAAAATTGTCACGTAACTCCTCTATGGCATTTTCGATACCTGACACATGTTCTGTCCTACGAGAAATCCCTTTTAAAGCCCATTCAATGCCGTCTAAATGGGCATAGTTTGATAGCCAATCTTGTGTTGAAATAGATTTTATTAAGTTATCAAACGATCGTGGAAGTGAAGGTTGTGCTTGATGCAAAATGGCATAAAAATGCCTGGCATACTCTTCAAGTGGTTCGTCTGTACCAAATTGTTGCCAAGATTTTGCCAAAAAATGGTCGTAATACACATCCACCACAATACCAGCATATTTATGATAACGAGGTTGCAGGCGGTCAATACTTTGGCGCACAACAGGATGAGAGTCTGTAAATGAATCAATAAGACGATGTAGCTTGGCACCAATCTTCATAGTGGGCGATAAAAAAGCATTGCGTGGATGCTCGATAGTTCCCCGCACAAAGTCACCCAAAAAGTTCCCAATCTGAATTTCTGGCTCGGGACCAGACAAGGCAATATGTGCCAAAAAGTTCAAGGTGTGGCAAGGGATTCGGGTTGCTGATATTGCTCCACTTTTACGCCAAAAGTTCTTAAAAACTCAACGCCTTCGTCTGAAGGAATGCCTTTGTAAGCTGCATAAGATGACTTAAATACTACTCGCTTGATACCCATTGAAAAAATAATACGAGCGCAAGCAATGCAAGGTGAGAGGGTAACATAGAGTGTGCCGCCGTCCATGCTTGCACCAATTTTGGCTGCATATAAAATTGCATTTTGTTCGGCGTGTAATGCAAGCGAGCAACTACCTTTTGAGTCTCGAGGGCATCCTGTTTCGGGGTATTCAATGTCGCAATTATGAGTGCCTGCTGGAGGGCCGTTATAGCCAATAGAAATAATGCGTGTGTCTTTGGTAAGAACAGCCCCCACTTGGGCTTTAATACAATGTGAACGCCTGGCCAAATTTTCTGCCAGTTCCATAAAAATATCGTCAAAAGCTGGTCGTTGTGTTTTCATACGACCAAAATTAGCGTTAAAGCGGGGTTTTTGTAGTGATTTAACAAAAAAAGAATTTTGTTTATACAATTTTGGGGCGGACTATTGCGCTATTTAGCAGATATTTGTTGCTTTGAATTTTGTTCTCTGACCGCAATCTAATTATGAAAAAAGTTGTTTTTACACTTATTACATTATTGCTTTTCTCGATGGTTTGCCACGCCAAGAGTATGCTAACTGATAGCATTATTAAGCCAACACCACGCCCCAGTTTGTTGGCAATGTCGGCATTGAAAGTTGGTAATATGTATTTAAAAATAGTGTATGGGCAACCTTTAAAAAAGGGAAGAACTATTTTTGGTGCCTTAGAACCATACGGTAAAGTTTGGAGAACAGGTGCAAACGAAGCAACTGAGGTTACGTTTACCAAAGATGTAAAAATCAATAACAAAATCTTGAAGGCTGGCACATACACCCTCTTTTCGATTCCGGAACAAACAAAATGGACAATAATTTTTAATAGTGAATTAGGTCAATGGGGGGCTTACAAATACAACCCCGCCAAAGATGTACTTTCTATTGTGGTGGATGTCAAACGCAATGAGGTAATTTACGAAGCATTAACTTTTACATTTGTCGAAAACCCAACAGGAGCCGACTTAATTATGCAATGGGACGACATAAAGTTAGGTATTCCATTGGTGTTTAGTAAATGAGAAAACGACAAAAGATAGCAAAAAACGAGACAAGAGAACTTAGACTTGTGCTTTGTTCTGCTTCTCAATAACACTACTTTTTGAACGTAACCAATCTGGTTTAGTGGTGGTTACAACGGCTCGTAAATCATTCAGGATAGAGTAAAGGCCAAAGTACGTTCGATTTACATAAAGGCCATGTTGTGAGCCTCTTGCTACTTTTGAGTTGCGGAGTTCCTCTACTTTTCCAAGTTCGTCGGCAAATCCATAAACTTCTTCAAAATAGGCATCGTTGCCAAAATCAAATGATTCAACAGCAAATGGGCGGCCTAACAAATCAATCATTTTGACAAAAAGATCGTAGAAAAATGCAGCTTCACGGGGTGTATCTGTTTTAACCAGAAATTCTAATTCATAAAATATTGCTTCTGTCTTTTGTTTGTCGGCAATGGTATCTGGATTGATGAGCGCAAAATAATTGTCGTAATAGTCGGTTGGAATAACTTTTACGCAGCCAAAGTCAATTACCCCCAGGGTGCCGTTGTTTCTCATCAAAAAGTTGCCGGGGTGTGGGTCAGCGTGTACTTGGCGCAGGGTGTGAATCTGATAATCATAGAAATCCCAAAGTGCTTGACCAATTTTATTTCTTACCTCTTGTGTAGGATTGGTCTTTAAAAATTCGTTGAGGTGCAGACCTTCCAACCAGTCCATTGTCAAGATTCTGGCAGACGAAAACGCTGGGTAATAGCGTGGAAAAAATAGATTTTGGATGTGAGCGCATGATGCCGAAATCTCTTGCGAACGTTTGAGTTCTAATTCATAATCAGTTTCTTCCAGTAGCTTTTGCTCTACTTCGCCCATATATCGCTCAAGGTCTTTTTCATTGAGATTAAACAAGCGTACTGCCATAGGCTTCACCATTTTCAAATCACTACTAATGCTGTCGGCTACGCCTGGGTATTGAATTTTGACTGCTAATTTTTTATTGCCTTTTATTGCTTTGTGCACTTGCCCGATGGAAGCAGCGTTTTCGGCTTCCATTTCAAAACTATCAAATAATTCCTGAGGCGATTTACCAAAATACTTCCTGAAAGTTTTGACAACTAATGGCCCTGAAAGCGGTGGAGCTGAATACTGCGACATCTGAAATCGGTCTGTATATGCACGTGGAAGCATGTTTCTATCCATACTCAACATTTGGGCAACTTTGAGCGCAGAGCCTTTCAATTCGCTTAACGTTGAATATATATCGGTGGCGTTATCCTGGTGAAGTTGTTCTTTAGAAGTTTCGCCAGTTACAATTTTCTTGATGTTGTGCTTCAAATAATTCCCGCCAATTTTCACGCCAGTTGTGACAAATCGGGTGGCTCTGGCTACCTTGGAGGTTGGGATAAATTCTTGTGATTTCATAGGCTTTTTGAGCAAGTTTAAAGATTTACGAGCTCCTAAATTTACAGTTTGACCCAATAATAAGTGAAAAGGTGGACTGGTTACCGATTTTGATAAATAAATTTGGCCAAATCAACAACTGAATCCACGACAGTAGTGCCAATCAATTCAAAAGCAGTATTGACTGCTTTTTCAATGGCGGTATCTGTGCTTTCAAAGCCTTTGGAAGTATCTTTTACCCAAAAATCAAGTAACCACAATGTTTTTGACACAAAACTTCGGTTGGCTTTGAGAACCTCAAACCAAGTGAAATAAAATGCCAAGACTTTTTCACGAACTGTATATTGCTCAAAAATGGCTTCTGACTCAATTTTTTGTTTGGTCTCTTTAAAAAATTCAGTCCATATTTCGTTTTCTAATTGCTCAAATGAGTTGTAGTGGTCGTAGAACTCGCCTTCTGTCATTTTTAACTTCTTGGCAAATCCATACACCGAGGCTGGCTTTTCACCTTTATCCAACACGTAGCTTATGTAGGCTTTTTGTATCTTTTCCATAAAATTGAGCAGGTTTATTGTTTGCTTCTGTTTAGATAACAATAAGTAACAGGGGCTTGTTTCATAAAATAAAAAAAACTACTTAATGGAGTCATTAGGTAGCTTTTTTGGATAATTAGTTAGTAAAAGGATCTAATAAGATAATGCTAATCCTGCACCCCAGCCCATATCACTGTCGTAATGAATTGAAATAGAGGTGTTTTTTGTGAAAATATAACGTAATCCGGTCATGTATTCTTTATCAGAATTGACCATCAAACTCATTCTCAACCTTTTGGCTATTGGCATATCTTTTCTTTCCATTTGAAAGCGTACATTTCCATCTGTAAATACTTCGGCTTGCGCCATGATCAGCATTGGTAAAGTATAATTAACCCCCAAACTTAGCACGGCTCTATTGTTTTTGGTATTACTTTGACCAAACAGATTTTTTTCTTGTTCGCCGAGGCTCATGCTTCGATATCGCCAATCAAAGCCAATAAAAGGCATTAACCATTGCATTTTACCGATATATCGCCCTAAGTGCGTTTCGGTTTCGTAGCCATGATGGTCATTATAGCCCAATCGCCACTCCGTGCCTATGCTCCATCGGGTGTTTTGTAGCATGACTTCGCCATCATTCCCGTTGGTAGCAAAATCGTTTTCGGCCATCAGATGAAACTTGCGGTCATCGGCAAATAACTTGCGTTGTGCCAGTTTGGGATTGGGTATTTCTGGATTTGGCTTTTGATTTTCATACGTAAAAACCCTACCCATGCCGCTCATCATGTGGTAGAGAATATGGCAATGAAAAAACCAATCGCCTTCTGCATTGGCATTAAACTCTATGGTATCTGTTTCCATGGGCATAATGTCAATAACATTTTTGAGTGGGGCATAATCGCCTTGCCCATTAAGTACTCTAAAATCATGCCCGTGTAGGTGCATGGGGTGTCGCATCATAGAGCCGTTGTAAAGAATCATCCGAACTGTTTCGCCTTTTTTAATTAAAATCTTATCACTTTCTGACACTACTTTGTTGTCTAAACTCCAAACGTAGCGGTTCATGTTTCCGGATAATTCAAACTTTATTTTCTTTATTGGAGCTTCTGGCAAAGTGGTTATTGTAGGAGATTTCAGCATTGCATAATTGAGCGTAACAACATCTGATACTTCGTTGCTATTGTATTGCCTTTCATCCATTTTGATATATTGTTTTGGGGCTTCACCAGTTATTTCGGGATACATGACCACATTCATATCCATTTGATTGAGGCTCATACTCATGCCCATATCGTCCAAATCGCCATTCATTTTCATCATACCGTTCATCATTTTCATGCCCTCAAAATATTTGAGTTTGGACAAAGGTCGGGCTTTTACTTTTTCGCCATTTCCCAAAAACAATGAAGTGGACTTGGTTCTGTCTTCGGCCGTTGCCAAAAATTCATAACTTTTACCCTCGGGAACCGTTACGATTACATCGTAAGTTTCTGAAACTGCAATAATTAACCGATCCACCTCAACGGGTTCTACATCGTTGCCATCGTTGGCTACTACTGTCATTTTACCACCCGCATAAGTCAGCCAAAAATAGGTAGAAGCCCCTCCGTTTGAAATTCTTAACCGTACACGCCCGCCAGAGAGGGAAACGGTTTGCTCGTTTTTGCCATTGATTAAAAATTTATCATAAAACACATCACTTACATCCATGGCGTTCATGCGTTTCCATTCATTTTTGACTTTGATTTTAAAGAAACCTTGTCTGATTGCTTCGGCATAACTTTGGGTTGTACCTTTTTTGATAGCGAACCAATCGGTGGCATTGTGTAGCATCCTATGGACATTGTTAGGGTTCATGTCTGTCCACTCACTTAGTATGATGGGTATAGTTTGCAAATCATCAATTCCAAGCCTCACTCCTGACCCCTCTCCATTGGAGAGGGGAAGAGATCCGTCGCTTCTTTTGAGTATAACAAAACTCCCATACATGCCAATCTGTTCTTGTAAACCCGTGTGGCTGTGGTACCAATGAGTTCCGTTTTGGATGATGGGGAATCTGTACAAGTGTGTAGTGTGTGGCTTGATAGGCATTTGGGTAAGGTTTGGTACGCCATCGTACTGATTGGGCAAAAACAAACCATGCCAATGAAGAGAAGTTTCTTCATTTAGCTCGTTATGGACATAAATTTCTGCCGTGTCGCCTTCGGTAAAAGTAAGCGTTGGCATGGGTATTTGTCCGTTTACGGCGATAGCCCGTTTGGGCTTGTTCGTAAAATTCACAGTTGTGTCACGAACATAAAGGTCATAGCGAACTACTTTGGGAACACCTGTAATTATTTGATTTTTAGGGCGTTCTATTGTTATTCCCTCTGAGGAAGGCATAGGCATTTGACGATGCTCATGCTGGGCAATAACAGGAGATGCAGCGACTAAAAGACCCCAAACTTTCCATAAAACGCTCATAAAGATTTAATGGGGGTTACTTATTTTCAAATGCAAAAGACACACTCAAATACTCCCAACTTAGCTTAATTTCGCCTTTCTTTGGACTGTGTGAAATAACCTCATACGTGAGTGCTTCCACTAATTGTGTACTTTTTTTAGGGGCTACGTTTATCCTGATAATGTCATTTTCTTGTTTGTAATCATCAGCCAAGTGCATATCCCACGTTTTACTCAAAATTAAAGTCCATTCTTTTTCATTGGGGATTGTAAAAAAGCCATATTTCCCTTTCGGTACAAGTTTGCCCTGGATTATTACATCGCCCGAAAACTCAATCCAAGTTGCATTATGAGCACCTGTTACCCATACTTGATTGTAAGCAACCAAGCCATTCCAGATGGTTCTCCCTCTTACACTTGGCGAGCCATAGTCAATATGAACGTGATTGTTGCCTACCATAGCCATGGCTACCATTTTAGGACTTTTGGGTTTGGCAGCAGGTTTAGTAGTATCAGCTTTTGGCTGATGATTTTCGTGTTGAGCAAATGAAACATGTGCCAATAGTAGGCAAAAGCCGAAGACGAGTAGGTTTTTCATGAAATAAAGTGTTTAATGTTTTGGAAAGAAAGATTTTTAGAACTTCAACACAATGCCATTGGGTTTTTCTCCAACGACAATGTCTTTTATTTTTTCGTGTTTAAGGGCATCCACAACCGAAACGGAGGATGCCTCTTGGTTGGTGATGTAGGCAGTTGAACCTTTGAATGCGATAGCATGAGCGCCCATAGCAGTGGCTGTGGCACCACCATGAACAAACGTACCCGTGCCATCTTGTTTCCACCAATGCACTTTGCCAGCCATGGGATCCGTTACCCACAGTTCTTTTGTCTCGCTATTAAAAGCCGCTAAGCCTGGCATGAAGCCTAACTGGACAGTTTCCACTACTTTCAAGGTTTTTACGTCAATGACAGAAACCGTTTGACCGTCTTCATTATCTACGTACATCCGATTATCAGTACCCGGCCATGCACCTACTGGATTTTTACCGACAGCTATGGTACTTATCACTGATTTAGTTGTTGGATTGATGACCGAGACACTGTTATCTGCTCCATTTGCTACAAATGCTACCAAACCATCTGCCGAAAATGTAACCTCGGCAGGTTCTCTACCAACAGTAATGGTGTTTTTGAGGGCATACGTGCTTGCATCATAAACCAGAATCGTGCCGTCGTGGTCAATTTGCGAAGTCCAGATTTCGTTGCCGTTAGGTGAATAAATAGCGTTGTGATTCATCATGGGTACATCTATAAGTTTCACATTTACCCCTTTTACAGCATCTATCAAGGCTACTTTTGCTATACCGGAGTGAGTTGCAGTGGAAGTACCGTGACCTCCGCTCAAATCGGTACCGGGGGCGGCAATGGCAATTTGATTTTTGGCGGGGTTCAGGTAAATATGGTGCGGATATTGCAGAAATTTACCACCACCACTGTGAACTATGCCGCTCAAATCATCGGTGAGTTGAATGAGATTAGTAACTTCGTTGGTATTGAGGTTGATGATAGATAACGTGCTACTTTTTCCATTTACCACATAAGCAGCTGGATAGTTGACGTTTAACGCTGGCTGAGCCGGCTCCATTTTCATGCAAGCAGTTATGCCAAACACACATAACATGAGTAAAATTTGAGTGATGTTTTTCATACCCGTATTATTTTAACGTCTCTGTTACTTTACCACACGTTAGCATCATTTTGCCATAGTAAGGGTTTTTGATTGCGGCATTATCACTCAGCCAATATGCCTGTTTCATGGGGCAATATTGCTGATAAACAGGACTTTGATTAACTTTTAGCCCTTTTATTAAGGTGAAAAGATTGTTGGATAAATCGTTGAAATGGTCTCGTTGATGCTTAACTTCCTTGGTATCGGCAATATACTGGGTGTCCAATTTGATTTTATCAACTAAACTCGCAAAGAGCGTGTGTTGCTCTGTTGTCAGTTGGGCAACTGGTACAGTCGAAAGCGTTTTCAATAATTCGCTTGCTTGTAAGCTGGCTGTATTACCATCATCGGCTATGAGTGCGTTTTTTACACCGTAATAGTTTGTAAGTATTTTGGTTACACTTACTGATACTTCGTTGTCTGATTTTGAAGTAGGGTCAGAAATGGTGAATTGGGTAAAAACAAGGCATACAAAAAAGCCTTGAAACATGAGATTTTTCATTTTGTGTGATTGTTAAAGTTGAAAAGGGTGAAAACACGAAAGCCAAGCCAATAATATTAGCTTGGTAAGAGAAGAAAATACAATCCTAATTTAGTAAGATGCAATGGAACAGATGTAACGAAACTTTCCGCAAATATGGCGGAGCATGGCCCAAAGGAAGGCGTACATCTGAGAGAAAAAAAGAATAAAAACGAGGAGAACAACAGCAATAAGTAGGTGCAATAGCTACCAAATACTGGGCAGCAAAGTCGAGTGTAGAGGATGAAATTTGCTGATCGTCTTGCAGCTTAAAAGTCATGCTCTTGTCTTCGCAGCATCCTTTCCTCTTGTTTTTCGTGCCGCATTTAGGGCATTTTGAGTCAGGTTTTGGAACTTGGAAAGACAAAGAGGCAAGCCGACCCATGCAATAATGCGATTTCATAGTAACCCCCATAGAGGAAACTATATAAAAAAAGCATATTGATATGGTAAGCAATTTTTTCATTTAAAGGATAACGCCAAACCACTCCAATTTGTTGAATAAAATATGAGTAAAGCTAAGTTTACAAGTTATTTATCGTACTACAACCAAGCGTTGAGTAACAGTTTCTGAATCAGTTTTTACTCTTACAATGTACAAACCATCAGACACCATGTCGGTTCTGAGTGTTAAGCTACTGCTCGGAATCTGTGCGTAGCTATCAGTAAACATTGTTTTTCCAGTCATATCCATCAATTCGATACTGATGTTTTGAGTTCCTTTCAACAATACCTCTAACACTGCTGACGAACTGGCAGGATTTGGAAATATTTTAACTTGTAGTTGATCAGAGGCTGGTAATGTAGAGGCACAAGTTAATAATTTTTTTCTACGAAAACTCCTATCAAAAACAGCCCGTGAACGACTTTTTTGACAAAGTGTAAAAATGTTCATACAACGGTCAGGCGAAAAGTCCATGAAATTTTCGATCATGTTGGTTGTCTGTTTGCCAGCACAAGTTGACTTCATTTCATTGCAAGTAGTGCCTTCGTTTTGCTTTTCGGTAGGTGGGGTATCATCACAAAAATCAGTTCCACAAAAAGCATCTCCCGAAGGATGAAACATACCCAGCCAATGTCCAATTTCATGAGTGGTGGTTCGTCCCAAGTTGTAGATGCTTCGCCATTTGCCTGTGAGGGCTGTTCCTACGGTACCAAATACTTGATGATTCACCAAAATTCCATCTGTTTTACCAAGTTGGGAAGTCGAGTTGTTCAAGCCAGATACACCACCATCTACAGACGGAAACTGTGCAATGGCTAAGGTATTACCCTGCATAGGCACAACCCAGATATTTAAGTAACAGTCTGACGGCCAGCTTACAATTTCAGCAATGGGTGTCCAGTCTATGTAAGGGTCGTAGTCTGCCTTATCCTGAAAATGCCGAGTAATGCCGTTGCTTGCATTGCCTTGTGGGTCTCGAGTGGCTAAATAAAACTCAATATTCATGTCAGCACCTACTGGATTGCTGTTGTATCCGTTGGTGCCAACTTGCCTACGGTAATCCTCATTAAGTACTTTTATTTGCGAAAAAATCTGTTCGTCAGAAATATTGGCGTTGTTTGTTCCACCGATAAAGCCACTTGAATTGTTATGAAACACGTGTACTGCTACCGGTATCCTAATCGTTTGTTCGGTTATGCGCCCTGCCTTGCTTTGCAATTGATAGTTCTGTATTTCGCTTTCTAAACGAAGACGGTCTTGTTTTAGCGAAGGGAAAAGAAGTTCTAACTGTCTGTTATGCGCTTCGCTTCCACATCTAATCGCTGTTTCTTGTGCAAATAACTTTGCACAACTACCTACCATGATATATAGTATCGTTACTATAACAATAATGTGTTTGCTGCTACTTGTTTTCATGCTGCTCATAAGCATTTATAATTTCTCTAACCAATCGGTGACGAACCACGTCTCGTCCATCTAACTGAACAAAACCAATTCCCTTCACATTTTTTAATATATCGTGTGCTTCGGCCAAGCCGGATTTTTGTTTTTGAGGTAAATCCACCTGCGACTTATCCCCAGTAATTATCGTTTTTGAATTGGGTCCCATCCGAGTCAAAAACATTTTTATTTGCATCGGGGTTGTATTTTGAGCCTCATCCAGCAAAATAAAAGCATGATTGAGTGTTCTTCCCCGCATATAAGCAAGTGGGGCTATCTCAATCGTTCGGTTTTCGATGTACAACTTTAGCTTTTCAGCTGGAATCATATCATCCAGTGCATCATATATTGGCCGTAGGTAAGGGTCAATCTTTTCCTTTAAATCACCGGGCAAAAAACCAAGATTTTCTCCAGCTTCAACGGCTGGACGGGTAATAATTATTTTACGAACCTCTTTATTTTTTAAGGCTTTTACGGCAATCGCTACTGCGGTGTAGGTTTTTCCTGTACCAGCAGGCCCAACTGCAAACACCAAGTCATGCTTTTGGCTGGCTTCTACCATAGCACGTTGGTTGGCAGTTTTTATTTTGATGACAACACCTTTTGTACCATACAAAAAAACGTCATCATCCTCAAGTGGTGCTACTATCTCCGTTTGTTTTATCCCATTTTCGGCGGTTCCGTTAGGATATAGATATGATTGGATGTTTTCGGGCAACAACTTGCCGTATTTTTGATAATGAAGCTGAAGGGATTCTATAATTTCAGAAATCCGAATGATTTCGACAGGGGTTCCTCTGATGATGATGTCACTCCCACGAGAGATAATTTTACTCAAAGGAAAAGCAGAGGCTACTTCTTGAATGTTGGCATTGGCAACCCCAAGGAAATCCACTAAAGAGATGTTGTCGAGGGTAATGGTTTTCTCTATCAAACTGATAATCTTGTGTTTATGTTTATTAGGTTTCAATTTCACTCTAAAATTACGATAATAGCTGGTAGCGTGTAATGTTTTATTAAAAATAATTACGATTCACAATGTTTTAATTGGGGTAGAAATTTCCTAATCTTGTAAAATGGAATTCAAAAGGAAACATACAGACAGTGTAAAAAAGTCAACTTCGTTTGCTGGAGGGAATATCTCAAGTGCTAACCGTTGGTTAGATACTGGTTTGGGTAAAATCCCCCCACAATCATTGGACTTAGAGGAAGCAGTACTGGGTGCGTTGATGCTTGAAAAAGATGCCTTAACCGCAGTAATTGATATATTAAAACCTGAAAGTTTCTATAAGGAGGCTCACGAACGTATTTTCAAAGCGATACTGGCTTTATTTCAGAACTCAGAACCAATTGATTTACTGACAGTTAACAACCAATTAAAGTCAACTGGTGAGTTAGAAATGGCAGGCGGAACCATGTACCTAACCGAGCTAACGGGGAGGGTTAATTCAGCAGCTAACATAGAGTTTCATGCCAGAAAAGTAATTGAGTATGCCATCAAAAGAGAACTCATTCGGATTTCATCTGAGATTCAGCGTGATGCCTTTGAGGACGTTACCGATGTATTTCAGCTATTAGATAAAACTGAACAAGCCCTATTTCAGATTACAGAGTCGAATATTCGGAAGAACTTTCAGGATATGGCTTCGCTCATGCGTTCTGCATTAGAAGAATTAGAAGCCAAAAAACACCACAAAGACGGTTTAACTGGTGTGCCTTCTGGATTTAGTGCATTAGACCGCCTCACTTCAGGCTGGGGGCGTACGGAGCTCATCATCATAGCAGCTCGTCCTGGCATGGGCAAATGTTTGAGCAAAGGCACTAAAGTGCTTTTATTCGATGGTTCATTAAAAAATGTTGAAGACATTACTACGAAAGACCTACTAATGGGCGATGATTCAAGCCCTCGACGTGTACTTTCGATTGCACGAGGTAGGGAGAAGATGTATTGGGTTCGTCAGAACAAAGGAATCAATTATCGTGTTAACGAAAGCCATATTTTGTCTTTAAAGCGAAGTCGAAATGAGGGTAAGTATAGAAAAGGAGAAGTACTTAATATTTCGATAAAAGACTATTTGGAGAAATCTGATAAGTTTAAAACAAATTACAAAGGATATAAAGTAGCAGTTGAATTTGAGCAACAGGAAACCACTATTGAACCATACTTTTTAGGATTGTGGTTAGGAGATGGCCATTCTTATAGTTCAAGAATTACGAATGTGGACAGGGAGGTGATTGAGTATTTGGATGATTATGCCGAAAGATTGGAACTAACTCTCAAAAAATACGAGAAAGTAGGCAAAACACCAACTTATGCCATAACCAAAGGATCTCGGGGAGGGGTAATGAGTGCATTTTGTTTGCAAGATGAACTTCGTCAATTGAATTTACTGACCAACAAGCACATCCCTCAAAATTATTTGGTGAATACTACCAAAAACCGTTTAGACTTGTTGGCAGGCTTGATAGATAGCGACGGGTACTACGATGCTGCGTATAATTGTTTTGAAATTGTAGCCCAAAAAGAAGACTTTGCTCGGCAAATTAAGTTTTTATGTGATAGTCTGGGATTCAGAACTTCTATCCGTAAGAAAGTTTCAAGTATAAAATCTTTGAACTTTAAAGGAGAAGCCTATCGAGTTCGATTTTTTGGAAATTTAGATAGTGTTCCCACCCAAATTGAACGAAAAAAAGCCCGACCAATTCGTTCTAAGGTTGATTGGCGAGTTACGGGTATTCGAGTAGAATACGACAAAGTAGATGACTATTATGGATTTGAGATTGACGGCAACCACCTCTTTTTGCTCGAAGACATGACCGTTACGCACAACACTGCATTTATCGTGTCAGCAATGCGAAACGCTGCTGTTGATTTTCAGATGCCTGTAGCCATATTTTCGCTGGAAATGTCTGCTGTTCAATTAGTTAATCGTCTTATATCAGCAGAGGCCGAGATTGAAAGTGAAAAAATCAGAAAAGGAAGTTTGGCTCAGCACGAGTGGGCTCAGTTGCATCACAAAATTACTAAACTGACCGCTGCACCTATTTTTATTGACGATACACCTGCACTTTCAATTCTGGAACTTCGTGCCAAATGCCGCCGGTTAAAAGCCCAACATGGTATCGAAATGGTGGTAATTGATTACCTTCAACTGATGACCGGTGACTCATCGGGCAAAGGTGGTGGTAACCGTGAGCAAGAAATTGCCTCAATTTCAAGGGCCTTAAAAAATTTAGCAAAAGAACTCAATGTGCCTGTCATTGCGCTTTCGCAGTTGAGTAGGGCTGTTGAAACCCGTGGCGGAGAAAAACGCCCCCAATTGTCGGATTTGCGTGAATCAGGCTCAATAGAACAGGATGCCGACATGGTAATGTTCTTGTATCGTCCTGAGTATTATGGTATTACACAAGATGAAAGTGGTAATCCTGTACAAGGCATCGGCGAAGTAATCATTGCCAAAAACCGAAGTGGATCGCTTGATACCATCCAATTGAAGTTTATTGGAAAATACACCAAGTTTGGCGATTTGGATGGAGGAAATTTTGAGAACGGCGACTCTCTTGGTAGTTTTGAACACGTAGAAAATCCAATTGAGCAATTTGACAATTCGGGTTCGATTACTTTAAAAAGTAAAATTAATCAGAACAATGACCGACCGTCAAATTCATTTGGTTTTCAGAATCCCACCGAAGACGTTCCATTCTAATGCCTGTTTTTAAGACTATTCTTGCTATTGCCGAACTTTGTGCGCAAAAAAGTGTGAGGCACGTAGTGATTTGTCCGGGTTCTCGAAGTGCAGCACTTACCCTTGCTTTTGCTCGGCATCCCAATATAAAAACCTATGTGATTGCAGACGAACGAGTGGGTGGTTTTGTAGCACTTGGCATGGCACAACAACTAAAACATACTGTTGCCGTGGTATGCACCTCTGGGTCAGCTGCTTATAATTTATCCCCAGCTATTGCAGAGGCATATTTTCAGCAAATTCCTATGCTAATTTTTACAGCAGATCGTCCTGCTGAATGGATTAACCAGAACGATGGACAAACTATTTATCAGCGAGAAATTTATGGCAGGCACGTTAAGGCTTCATTAGAATTACCTTCTGATTATACTCATCCCGATTCAAACTGGCATATTGAGAGAAGCGTCAATCATGCCATTAATCTTTCGCTTACGCCTCCATGTGCACCCGTGCATATCAATGTACCTATTCGTGAACCATTTTATCCAACCCCTGCTGAAGAGTGGGAATATCCTGTGGTGAAACGTATAGATAATGAAGAAATTGAAAACAATCTATCAATTGCTAATTGGCATAAAATACTTAATAAATGGGATAGTTATGATCGTGTAATGATTGCAATTGGCCAACAAGATGTAAATGATGAATTATCAAAAACATTACATCACTTATCTTCTGAGTATGCTATTCCAATCATTGGAGATGTCATTTCAAACGTGACCAACGCTAATTTTATACATCATCATGATACTTTTTTGCTGGGTATGTCAGCTCCAGAAGCACAGCAATTTTGCCCGGAGTTATTGATTACTGTTGGAAAATCCTTTATTTCCAAAGTATTAAAATTATTTTTAAGAAATAATAAACCAATAGAACATTGGCATATTGAAATCAACGATGAAACCATTGACCCTTTTCAAACAATTACTAAAAAGCTAAACGTTTCGCCTACTTATTTCTTTAAAAAATTGGCAGAAGACCTTGATTTTCAAGCGTTCAGGTCTGGTGAAGAAGAAACAAAAGATGAAAATTACCTTCATTTATGGCAGACAGCCGAGAAAAAAGCAAAGAAAAATTTGCATCAATTTTTAAACACCTTGCCTAACTTTTGTGAGTTTGTAGCTGTTAGAGAAGTACTGGAAGCTTTACCCAAAGATCAACTATTACACCTGGCAAATAGTATGATAGTGCGTTATGCCAACTATCTAACTGTGAATGGATTAGAGGTTTTTTGTAACCGTGGCACAAGCGGCATAGATGGCTGCACCAGTACAGCTGTTGGAGCTGCTTTACAAACTGATAAATTGGTGTTTCTACTCACAGGTGACGTAGCATTTTTTTATGACCGCAATGCACTTTGGCATCAACACTTACCTCCCAACCTGAGAATTGTCTTATTCAATAATTTTGGTGGCACAATTTTTAGGCTCATTGATGGCCCCAGCAAACTACCTGAACTCGAAGAATTCTTTGAAACTCGCCACCAAACTACAGCGCAGCTGCTCGCACAGGAATTCAAACTCGCATACAATTGTATAAACGACTTAAAATCCCTTTTACAACTGCTTCCAGATTTTGTTTCTACCAATGGCGGACCAAAACTCATTGAAATACAGACAGATCCAGTGTTGAATGGAAAGGTGTTTGAGGAATTTAAAGCCACTATGAAAAGGTAATTTTCTTTAAGTTGTTCAATAGAAATGCTATTATATTCAATAGCATAGCGTTTGCAATCGAATCGGCGAACCGACGCTAAGCTATTGAAAAATTGAACCGATAATTAGTCATTTGGTGTAGAATAAATTAATTATCCTCAGCTACTTAAACCCAATGATTTTATAGTACTATTTACGGCTTTGCTTCAATATACGTAATCAAAAAACTACTAAGATGAAAAAAATAGGTGTATTACTTCACGGTTGTGGAGTTTTTGATGGAACCGAAATACAAGAGGCGGTCTTGGCACTCTTAGCCATCAAAGAAGCCGGTGCAGACTATGTTTGCTTTGCACCTGATGTACCTCAGCATCATGTATTAAATCACCTGACTGGCAACGAAATGCCCGAAAGCAGAAACGTACTCATTGAGTCCGCTCGAATTGCACGAGGTGCTATTATGGCTATCAGTGAGGTAAATGTAGCTGAACTGGATGGACTTGTTATGCCAGGCGGATTTGGCACAGCCAAGAACATTACCAAATGGGCGTTTGAAGGCCCTTCGGGAGATATTTTGAAAGAAGCAAAAGCGTTAATAACTGCAGCTGTTCAGAAAGGCATTCCGATAGTCGCACTGTGTATGAGCCCCACCACTTTGGCAAAGGCATTAGAGGGAACGGGACTCTCTGCCACCCTCACAGTTGGTTCCACAGAAGCCAATTCTCCCTATGACATTGCCGGAATCGCTGGTGGTATCGAAACAATTGGACATCATCATCAGTTGGCAACGATACAAGAAATTGCCTTTGATGATACCCACAAAATCATCACAGCACCCTGTTATATGATGGAAACCGATATTGTAGGCGTTTGGCAAAACATTAAAATGGCCATTGGTAAAATGATGGAGATGCTGACAGATAATTGAATAGTGTGGCATCAATGTATAAAGAAAAGCCCAAAGGCTTGAAAATTAGGATTTTCAAGCCTTTGGGCTTAATCAAATTCTGCCACCTCAGAACGGTAGTTCATCTGCCCCGTCCTCACTAAACGTTGGAGGTAAATCGGCTATAGGGTTTTTAGGTGAATTATAATTAGATATTGGTGCAGCCGGTTGAGCAACCTCGCCTGAATCGGCCATCTCAATTCTCCAGGCACGGGCTTCGGTGTACCAACGGTCATTATAATCACGAGATTCAAGATTAAAACTTACCTTTAGTTGGTCGCCAGTGGTATATTGCTTGAGGTCATTTACTTTGTCACCCCACATCGAAAAACAGACCTTTTTAGGGAATTGATCTTGAGTTTCAATCACAAATTCTTGCTTGCGCCATGCACTACCACTCTTGCTGGTACCCGATACTTCGGGCATTACTTTTACCAAGGTTCCGTTAATTTCTAATGCCATTTTAGTAATTGTTAAATCTATTTTTGAACAATAATGAAAATTTTTAATCAAGATAATTTGGGGTTTCTACCTGCTCAACCCACAAATACAAGGCTTCACATAAGATTTGGAGATTTTTTTTGCAACTATGCTTTCTGTCTAAGAATCTCAAAATCAATACAATGTATAATTGTAGCTAAAACCAATGACACTGCTATCAACTACTCGCAAAAGTTAGGGATTGCTTTTTTTTGCAATGTTACAAAAATCTTCTAATTTTGCACCTCAAAATCTCTCAAAAGGCCACGTGGTGGAATTGGTAGACACGCTACTTTGAGGGGGTAGTGCTCGTTAGGGCATGGGAGTTCGAGTCTCCCCGTGGTCACAAAATCCCGAAGCAATTCGGGATTTTTTTTATCCATATAACAAAGATTTATCCACCAAGTCTATCACTTTGGCCAAATCGTCGGGTCGGTTGGCGTAGTCCAACTCGTTTACTTCTATAATCAAAAGCTTTCCGTCTTTATAGTTTTCAACAAATTCCTCATAGTGTCTATTAAGGTCTCTAAGGTATTGTTCACTAATATTTGCTTCAAAATCACGACCTCGCTTTTGAATTTGCCCTACCAATTTATTGAGATCTGCCCGCAAATAGATCATTAAGTCAGGTGGCTTTACAACACTCATCATCAACTCAAATAATGCCAAATAACTTTCGTAGTCTCTGGCACTCATAAGACCCGATTCATGTAGGTTTTTGGCAAAAATGTGGGCATCTTCATAAATAGTTCGGTCTTGGATAATCCGCTGGGTGCTATCCATAATTTGCCTTACTTGTTCAAAACGACTTTTAAGGAAATAAATTTGTAAGTTAAACGACCAACGTTCCATGTCGGCATAAAAATCAGCTAAGTATGGGTTGCCTTCCACGGCTTCAAAAAAGACTTCCCATCCAAAATGTTTGGCCAACAATGAAGCCAAAGTGGTTTTGCCGGCACCGATGTTGCCGGTTACTGCTATGTGCATAAAAGATTTGTATAAAGTTTGGTAAACTATTTTGTGTTAAGATACCACATTCTGAAAATGACTTGCAAGATAGGGATTTCAATGAAAGAGAACACAATCGTACAAAAAATCGTATTTTTGCACCCATATAAATTGGATTTAAAAAGACCATGACAACATTGCCCTACCGTGTGCTTTTGTACTATTGCTACACAAGCATTGAAAATCCGGATGCGTATCGAGACGAAACGCATCGTTTTTGTATTGAAAACCGCCTCTTGGGTCGCATTATTATTGCCACTGAAGGCTTAAATGGCACTATTTCGGGCTTAGAGGCCGATTGTGACGAGTATATGAAATGGGTAAAAAATGACCCTCGGTTCGCCAATATTGATTTTAAGGTAGAATCGCATCCAGAACATACTTTTCAAAAGTTGCATGTGAGGGTGAAGGATGAAATCGTAAATTCAGATTTGCCTGTAAATCCTTTGGTACAAACGGGGATTCATCTCGAACCCGCTGAATTGAAAGAGATGTTGCATGACCCCAATGTAGTATTGGTAGATATGCGCTCAAACTATGAGCATAGTGTAGGACATTTTAAGGGAGCCATCACATTTGATATGGAATACCTCCGTGAATTGCCTGAGCATATCCAAGAAATTGAGCATTTAAGAGATAAAAAAATTGTTACCTATTGTACGGGTGGCATTAAATGTGAAAAAGCATCAGCCTATTTGTTACAACAAGGTTTTCAGAATGTATATCAGCTACATGGTGGCATCATTAAGTATGGTTTAGAAGTAGGTGGCGAAGATTTTGACGGAAAATGTTATGTATTTGATAATAGACTTACAGTGGATGTCAATAAAGTTAATCCTAAAGTGATTTCATCGTGCTTTGTGTGTGGTACAGAATGTGACCGCATGGTAAACTGTGCCAATCCTGTGTGCAACAATCATGTGCCTATTTGCGAATCTTGTGGTTGGAAATTGGAAGGTGCTTGTTCTGATGAATGTAAAGAACATCCCCAAAAACGCCCTTATGATGGCACAGGTTACTATGCTCGTGAGTCTGATAATTATACACCCGAGTTTGGGTATAAAAGTTTTAAGCGTTCGCAGGAGGTTTAAAAAATATAAGGCAATTTATTATGATTTCTTTCCCTGAATCAGAACTGGTACTCAATGCCGATGGCAGTGTGTATCACCTCCACCTTCGCCCCGAAGACGTGGCAGATACCATCATCGCCGTAGGCGACCCAGAGCGTGTCGAAAAAGTATCAAAGTATTTTGACCGTATTGAATTGGTTCGGCAAAAAAGGGAATTTGTAACACATACAGGCTACATTGGCAACAAACGTTTGAGTGTCATTTCGAGCGGCATTGGCACAGACAATGTGGAGATTGTAATGAACGAATTGGATGCGCTAGTAAATGTTGACTTAGCAACCCGTACCGAAAAGCCGACCAAAACTCGCCTCAAAATTCTTCGGTTAGGCACTTCAGGATGTTTGCAAGCTGATGTACCCGTTGATTCAATTTTGGTATCTGATTATGGAATTGGCTTGGATGGCCTCAATGATTTTTATGTGAGTAATGAAACAAAGGAAGAGGAAGCATTTTGTTTACAACTTCAAAGTTCGCTTTCGCTGCGAATGATGCCCTACGCTGCCAGTGCCTCTGCCATACTACTTCAACATTTTGAAAAAGAGCTAAATGCTGGTTGGTATCAAGGCATCACCTTGACCTGTCCGGGCTTCTATGCGCCACAGGG
>JBGAVQ010000014.1:0-37167 GCA_044228045.1 Spirosomataceae bacterium | reverse complement strand
CCCGGCACAAGACTTGTGGGAGGTAAACACCCGCTTTGTTTCCAAACTCAACCCCGACTTGGGTATCATCGCCCTGCTTTATACTGGCAACGGGCAGGCAAATGGCAACGACACTCGCACCATCAAACGTGCTGGGCTTGACCTCAGAGCCATTTACAAAAAAACCAAGCTCATCGCCATTACGAGGCTCAACGACTGGGGGCCGTTTGACTACCACCGTGATTTCAACCTCACTTTTCCCCTGCAACTCATCGCAGACCTTTCGACCGAAATTGCAAGACCCGATTGGCTGATGCTACCAGCAACAAAAATTGGTGTGAGAGGCACCTACCGCACGCTCGACAGGTACTCGAACCGCTATTCGCCCATCAAAACACTTGATGCCGCCGGCAACTGGGTACCCGACCCCACAGCCGTAGGCTTCCCCAACGGGCAGGAGTGGGAAATTCGTACCTACATCCAGATAAACATTGGTAAATAAGCAAATCGTTTTGCTCACTTTTTAAGAAAATGATCATGAAAAGAAATCAGTTATTACTCAAATCGGTTTATCATCTCTTAGGCTGGGTGCTGCTCCTCAACACAGGCTGTGAAAAACGAGAACTTTCGGAACTACAAAGCCCAACGTTTGCAAAAACTGCCGATGTATTTATAGATGATTTCACCGGCGACTTAGCCTATGCAGCCTTTGGTGGCTCTGATGTAACCGCCTTTAAGGTGGACAACAAAGAAACCTACACCGGCACAAAAGCCTCAATGCGCTTTGAAGTGCCCGATGCCAACAGCCCCAATGGCTCGTATGCAGGCGGTGTGTTTTATAGCAAAGTGGGTAGAGATCTCTCCAATTACAACGCTCTTACATTCTATGTAAAGTCATCACAAGCCGCTACACTCGGTGTAGTTGGGCTGGGCAACGACCTGGGCGAAAACAAATTTCTGGTAACGATGAACAACCTCCCCGTAACCAGCAACTGGAAGAAAGTAACCATCCCGATTCCTGATGCCTCTAAGCTCACTGCCGAAAAAGGACTATTTTACTACTCGACAAGCCCCGAAAATGGCAGGGGTTATACTTTTTGGATTGACGAGGTAAGGTTTGAAAAACTACCTGACCTTGGCAAAGCGACGGGCATCATTTTTAATGGGCAAAATAGGACGATTGGCAATGCCGAAACCGGTGATAAAATTACTATTGAGGGCTTATTAACAACCGTTAACTTGCCCAATGGTATCAATCAAACTGTAACGGTTGCTCCAAGCTATTTTACATTTGCCTCGTCAAATGCCGGCGTAGCCGGCATCGACCCCAAAGGCGTGATTTCGGTTACGGATGCTGGCGCAGCTACCATAACAGCCAAATTGGGCGACCAAACCGCCACTGGCTCTTTAGCGATTACTTCGATTGGTGCGCCTGTGTTGCCTACCACCCGTGCACCTGCACCGCCCGCCCGTGATGCCTCAAACGTGGTTTCGCTCTACAGCAATGCTTATACCAACGTGTCCGTGGATACTTGGAACACCCGTTGGCAGTTCTCAACGGCTGACAACTCCTTCGTGAAAATCAACAACGACGATGCCATCCGTTATCGCAACCTCAACTTTGTGGGTATTGAGTTCAAAACGCCCCCGGTCAATGCCGCTGCCATGCGCTTTTTTCACATGGACATTTGGACTCCCAATGCTACAGAGTTGCCTAATAATTTTAAAGTGTTGTTGGTTGATTTTGGTGCCAACGGCGTATATGATGGAGGCGACGACTCGCAGGCTGAAATTACCGTTACAAGACCTACGCTTGTTTCTAACAACTGGGTAAGTATTGACGTGCCTCTCAGTACCTTTACCAGTCTTAAATCAAGAGCAAATTTAGCGCAAATGGTGCTTTCGGGAACCTTGCCTAACGTGTTTGTGGATAATGTTTATTTCTACCGTGAGCCAGTAGCACCTACTGCCGCAGCACCTACACCGCCTACCCGTTCGGCAGCCAACGTGATTTCTGTTTTCAGCGATGCATACACCAATGTGGCTGGCTCCGACTTTTTCCCTAACTGGGGGCAATCAACCGTAGTAAAACAAACCCCTGTTGCGGGCAATAACACCTTGCACTACGCCAATTTCAATTATCAGGGCTTACAGTTGGCGGTAAATCAAAACGTAGCATCGTTTCAAAACTTACACATTGACTATTACACCTCTAATGCCTCAGAGTTGAATGTGTATTTGATTTGCCCCCCCAACTCGCCGGGCGGAGCCACCCCTTGGGAAAAAGGCTACAAATTACCCGTGCCTACTGCTGGGTGGAATAGCGTGGATATTCCACTATCGCATTTCCTCCCTGCCGTGGCACTCAATAATGTTTTCCAGTTCAAATTTGACGGCGGCGGAGGCAGCGACATTTTCTTGGATAACATCTATTTCTGGCGAACTCCCAATGCGCCCACTACGGCAGCGCCTGTTCCAAGCTATCCCGCTGCTGATGTGATTTCCATCTTTAGCGATTCCTATACTAACGTAGCCGCATCAGACCTGAACCCCAACTGGGGGCAGGCAACCGTAGTAACGCAAACGCCCATCGGAGGCAACAACATATTGCTCTATACGGGGCTTAATTATCAGGGTTTGCAGTTGGGTAGCAATCAGAATGTTTCAGCCATGAGGTTTTTGCACTTAGATTACTACGCTGCCAACTCTACTTCGCTGAAAATTTTCCTCATAAGCCCCGGTCCTGTCGAATCGCCCTATACCCTTACCGTTCCAACCACTGCCGGCTGGAATAGCGTTGATATCCCCTTGTCGGCGTTTGCGCCTGTTGCACTGAATAACATATTCCAAATGAAGTTTGAAGGCAACGGTACTATTTATTTAGACAATATTTTGTTCAGCAAATAGCAAGATTGATGAAAACACAACATCAAATCCTAAAACAACAGAAGCATGATGACTGCATATAAAAACAAACTGATTCATTGTTTGAGCTTTGGGCTGCTTTTTGCCGCCATGAACGGGTGTGAAAGAGAAGCCGTACAAACATTGCCTGAGCGAGAATGGACGCTCACATGGAGTGATGATTTTAACGGCGCTTCCGGCAGCGCACCCGACAAAGCAAAATGGGCTTTCGACATTGGCACGGGCACTAATGGCTGGGGCAATAGCGAATTGCAATACTACACCAACCAACCCTCCAATATACAATTAGACGGTAGCGGCAAACTGGTAATCACCGCCCGAAATGAATCATTTGCAGGTTCGGGTTTTACCTCGGCACGTATCAAAACACAAGGGCTTTTTGCACAGGCATACGGGCGCATCGAGGCTCGTATCAAAACCACTACTGGACCCGGCATTTGGCCTGCTTTCTGGATGTTGGGTGCCGATATTGACACGAAGCCCTGGCCCCGATGTGGCGAAATTGACATTATGGAACAACGAGGGCAACAACCCTCCCTAACGCATGGTAGTATTCACGGACCGGGGTATTCGGGTGGCAATGCCAAAACCAAATCGTATGCTTTGCCCAACGGTCGCTTCGATGCCAACTACCATGTTTATGCCGTAGAGTGGGGCGAAGACTACATTGACTACTTTGTTGATAACTTCTTGTATTACCGGGTTACGCCCCAAGATGTTACGGGCGAGTGGGTTTACAACAAGCCTTTTTTCATCATCCTCAATGTGGCAGTAGGCGGTAACTTTGTTGGATTTCCAACCTCGGGTACGCCCTTCCCACAATCAATGCTGGTTGATTATGTGAAAGTCTATAAACAAAAGTAATCACCGCTCATTTGACCAAAAACGGCAGTACCTCTGACTATACGATTACACAATCTTGCGGGCATAATGTACTGTATATCAAGAAACAACAAGAACTACACCTCTTGAATGAACACACAAGCCATTACCGAAACAAAACTCGAAACAGTTGAAATCAACAACGAAACGTTTTACAAAATTTCGGATGTAGATGCCATGCGACCGTTCTTCATGAGTATTGTGAGTGATTCTGACCATTGGCTGTTTGTGGCGAGCAACGGCGGTATTAGTGCTGGCAGAAAGAACTCCAATTTTGCCTTGTTTCCTTACTACACCGACGACAAAATAACGGAATCTGCCGAAAACACTGGTAGCAAAACCATTATTCGACTAACTCAAAACAATGCAACTTTTTGCTGGGAGCCTTTTTCTGCCCGAAGCGAAGGTAGATTTACCCTGAGCAGAAACCTCTACCAAAACAAATGGTGCAACAAAGTCTTGTTTGAAGAAATTAACCATGACCTCCAGCTTTGCTTTCGGTACGAATGGAGCAGCAGCAATCACTACGGTTTTGTAAAACGGTCGAGCTTGTTCAACCTGTCTGAACGCCCCATTGAGGTGCAGATAGCCGACGGCTTACAAAATATTATGCCCTACGGTGTGCCTACCGACTTGCAAACCACCACGAGCAACCTCGCCGATGCCTACAAACGCACCGAGTTGATTCCCGAAACGGGGCTGGGCATCTTCGCACTAAGTGCCATCATCGTGGACAAAGCCGAACCCGCCGAGGCACTCAAAGCCAATGTTGCATGGAGCACGGGCTTAGAAAACCCCACTTATCTGCTCTCATCACTACAAATGACCCAATTCAGGGCAGCGAAATCGGTGCAGCAAGAAGAAGATGTAAAAGGCGAAAAAGGGGCATATTTTGTTGTGAGTGAGTTGGTTATACCAGCAAATGCCGAAAAAACATGGCTTACTGTTGCCAATGTCAATCAGAACCATTCAGCACTTATTGCCCTGTCCGAGCAGATTAAAAACGATGCATCACTTTCGGTAAAAGTTCTGGAAGATGTCAATGCGGGTACATTACGCTTACAGCAATTGACGGGCGCAGCCGACAGTTTTCAGTACACGGCAGATGAGCTAAAAGATGCTCGCCACTACGCTAACGTACTGTTCAATATCATGCGAGGGGGTATTTTCGATAACAACTATCAAATCGAGAAATGGGATTTTCAAAACTACCTCCACAAAGCCAACAAAAGTGTGTTTGAACAGATACAAGCATCGCTCGAAAACCTCCGTGATGAATGCTCGCTGTTTGAGCTAAACGCCGTTGCCGAGGCATCAAACAACCCTGATTTCATACGGCTGGCAGCCGAGTACCTACCCTTGAAGTTTAGCCGCCGCCACGGCGACCCCAGCCGCCCGTGGAATCAGTTTTCTATCAATACCCAGAACGAAACCGACGGCACTAAGATTCTGGACTATCAGGGCAATTGGCGGGACATATTTCAGAACTGGGAAGCACTCGCTCATGCCTATCCTGCTTTTATTGAGGGGATGATTGCAAAGTTTGTAAACGCATCAACCTTCGACGGCTACAATCCGTACCGAGTAACCAAAGACGGCTTTGATTGGGAAACCATCGAACCCGACAATCCCTGGTCGTACATCGGCTATTGGGGCGACCATCAGATTATTTACTTGCTCAAGTTTTTGGAATTTGCCGAACAGCACCAATCAGGTGCCATAGAAGCACTCCTCAACAAGACTGATTTTGTGTATGCCAACGTGCCTTATCGAATCAAATCCTATCAGGACATCGTCAAGAACCCCAAAAATACTATTGAGTTTGACCACCACAACGAAAAGCGCATTCACGCCCGCATGAAGCATTTGGGGGCAGACGGGGCTTTGCTTACTACTCCGAATGGTGAAATTTACCGGGTATCCTTCGCCGAAAAGCTGTTAGCAACGGTGCTGTCGAAGCTCTCCAACTTCGTACCCGAAGGCGGCATCTGGATGAACACCCAACGCCCCGAGTGGAACGATGCCAACAACGCCCTCGTGGGTAATGGTGTTTCGATGGTTACGCTGTGCTATTTGAGGCGATTCTTGAAGTTTTGGCAAACCATAATGACGGATTCGATAATCCACGAGATTTCGGTATCAGCAGAATTACACTCGTTTTTTACCGAACTATCATCTGTTTTTTCGGCTCATTTATATTTGCTCACTACGGGGCTTGATGACAAAACCCGAAAAATAATCACCGATGCCTTGGGCGTTGCGGGGAGTAACTACCGCCATCAAATCTACGAAAAGGGCTTTTCTGGTAACAAAAAAATCCTTACCAAAGCCGATTTACTCGCTTTAATTGATGCCTCGCTCCTATTTGCCGAGCATACTATCAAAGCCAACCGCCGCACAGACAGCTTGTATCACGCCTACAACCTGTTGAGTTTTGAGCAGGATGGGCTAAGGATTTCTCACCTCAGCGAAATGCTCGAAGGGCAAGTGGCGGTGCTGAGTTCGGGCTTGCTCACGGCAGACGAGAGCCTACACGTATTGGATGCCCTAAGGCATAGTGCGCTGTACCGCCACGACCAACACAGCTACATACTGTACCCCAACAAAGCACTGCCTACGTTTTTGGCAAAAAACACCCTCTCGGCAACTTTGGTGGGGCGTTCGGTATTGCTATTGCAGTTACAGCAAGACAATAACGCCTCTATTATTGAAAAAGACCTGAACGGGAACTACCATTTTAATGGCAATTTCAAAAATGCTAATGATGTGTACAACGCCTTATTGGGCTTGGGCAGTCGCTACAACGAGCTTGTCGAGGCAGAAAAATCGCTGGTACTTCAACTCTTTGAGGAGGTCTTCAACCACAAAGAGTTTACGGGGCGTTCAGGTACATTTTTTGCCTTTGAAGGTTTAGGCTCTATTTACTGGCACATGGTGTCGAAGCTGCTGTTGGCGGTGCAAGAAACTTGCCTATGGGCTATCCAACAAAATGCCGATGCCGCAAGCATCAACCGCCTCACGGCGCACTACGATGCCATCAACGAAGGCATTGGCGTACATAAATCCCCACAGCACTACGGGGCATTCCCCATTACGCCCTACTCGCACACACCCTTGCACAAAGGCGCACAGCAGCCGGGCATGACCGGACAGGTAAAAGAAGACATCCTGTGCCGCATAGGTGAGTTGGGGGTGTATGTGCGGAATAGGCAGTTGGTTTTTGAACCTACTTTGCTTCGCCGAGAGGAATTCTTGAAAAGTGTAAGAAAAGCAATGTATGTGGACATATGGGGGCAACCGCAAAGCATAACGCTCAGTGCAAAGTCTTTGCTATTCACTTATTGTAGCGTGCCAGTGGTATATGCTTTCGACGACGAAGAACGAATCGAAATTGAGAAAACTGACAACACCATACACACCTGCCAAAGCCTCAAATTGAGCGAAGCCGATACAATGACGGTATTGCGCCGAACGGGTAGCATCAAGAAAATCAGCGTGTTTTTGGCACCCCCACGATTTCGTAACTGAGCAGGAAGAAGCATACAGCAACAAGGCAAGCATTGCTTTCCCAAACACATCAAACAATCATCATTAAGCACCTAAACTGACGGCTATGTCAAACGCTACAACAAATTCGAGAGATAAAGTACCTGTCGTACAGAAATTAGCATTCGGCGCAGGACACCTTGTAAACAACCTATTGCCCGGCGCATTAGGTGTTTTTAGTTTTTTTCTGCTTACGGCTTTTGGGATGGATCCTTTCCTTGCTGGCTTGTTGGGCGGGCTACCCCGAATCTACGATGCCATTACCGACCCCATCATGGGGTACATCTCCGACAACACAACGTCAAGGTGGGGACGCCGCCGACCGTACATTTTCACCGGAGCTATTCTGTGTGGCATCTTGTTTGCCATGCTGTGGCAGTTAAGTCCAGAAAATACCCAAATGTATAACTTCTGGTACTTCCTCATCATGTCGTTGGTGTATCTCACCGCCAACACCATCTTCTCGACACCGCTCATTGGCTTAGGTTACGAAATGTCGTCCGACTACAACGAACGCACCCGCCTCATGGCTTTCTCACAAACCATCGGGCAAATTGCTTGGATGATTGTGCCGTGGTTTTGGGTTATCATTGCCAATCCCGCCTTTTTCGACACCCAAGCCGAGGGTGTGCGCAAACTCTCTATCATCGTGGGTGCAGGGTGCATGGTATTGGGCGTATTGCCTGCCATTTTTTGTAAAGAAATAGACCAAACACACTTGGAAAACCGAGCAGAACTTTCTCTCAAAAACATCGTAGCCAACCTCAACGATTTGTTCCGAAGCATCGTAAAAATCTCAAAAAACAACCCATTCATGCGTTTGTGCGGAGCTACTTTTTTGGTGTTCAATGGTTTTCAAATGGTGGCTTCGTTCAGCTATTTTATCATTGTTTTTTATTTGTTCAAAGGCGACTACGGCATGGCAGGCTCTTGGCCTGCATGGTTCTCGACCATCAGTGCTATCGTAACCGCAGTCTTGGTAATACCCATCGTTTCGGTAATGGCAAACAAGTGGGGCAAAAGAAAGGCGTTTATTATTTCTACGGTCATATCCATTGTTGGCTATGCTCTCAAATGGTGGGGCTTCACCCCAGGTAACCCGTGGATGATTTTCCTCCCTATTCCGCTCATGGCATTTGGTATTGGGGGCTTGTTTACGCTTATGATGAGCATGACGGCAGACGTTTGTGACTTAGACGAACTCCGCAATGGTATGCCCCGCAAAGAAGGCACCTTTGGGGCTATTTATTGGTGGATGGTGAAACTTGGACAGGGGCTGGCTTTGGTACTCGGTGGGTTGGTGCTCAAACTCGTAGGTTTTGACCAAAATCTTGCTGTGCAGGCTCCCGATACCATCACCAACCTCCGCTTGGCAGATATCATTATCCCAGCAGCTACGGCTGCATTGGCTATTTGGGTGATGTGGAACTACGACCTCAACGAAGCCAAAGCCAAAGAAATCAAAGAAGAATTAGTACGCCGAAGAGGTGAGTTGTAATATTGTAAGTGAGTAGTTAAGCAAAATTAATTTATATTTTTAAGGAGTACAATACCTTGAAAATTAGCGACTTACCTTCTCATTATTTACTTAAATCTCAAAAACTTTCCATCATGTCATTTAGAAAAGACCATATTCTTTCGCTAATACCTGAAGCAGATAGCAGCTACGTGGCAAGCGAGTCTGAAGAAACCCTGAAAGATTTATTTGCCGAAATCCTACAAAACGGCGTACATGGCTTGTGCTTTAGCCTCTATGAAGACGGACAAAAACCCGGAGATATTATTTCGGAAGCACAGGTGCGCCGCCGCATGAGCATCATCAAACCCCATACCAAATGGGTGCGCTCTTTCTCTTGCACCGAAGGGAACGAATGGATACCCATCGTAGCCAAAGAAATGGGCATCAAAACCCTCGTAGGGGCATGGCTCGGCAATGACCCTGCCATCAATCAGCGTGAAATAGAAGGATTGATACAATTGGCAAAAGATGGTTTTGTGGACATCGCTGCCGTAGGCAACGAAGTGATGTACCGGAACGATTTAACCGAAGATGAACTGCTAACGTTTATCAACCATGTGAAAACCCAACTCCCGCACGTACCCGTAGGCTACGTTGATGCCTACTATGAGTTCACCGAACACCCCGACATTACCGAAGCCTGCGACGTGATTTTGTGCAATTGCTATCCTTTTTGGGAGGGTTGCCCTTTCGATAACTCGCTCGACTACATGAAAGACATGTACAACCAAGCCAAAGCTGCCGCCAACGGCAAAGAGGTGATTATTACCGAAACGGGTTGGCCCAGCCACGGCGAAAACACAAAAGGGGCACAACCTTCCGAGAATAGCGCAAGAGATTACTTCATCAATACCCAATTGTGGTCTGCCAACGACAACATCCCCGTGTTCTACTTCTCGTCCTTCGACGAGTCATGGAAAGTGGGAGCCGAAGGCGTAGTGGGCGCTTATTGGGGCATTTGGGATAAAAATGAAAACCTGAAATTTTGAGAATGAATTTCTTTAAACAACATAGACTAACGCCCGCCAGTGCCATTTGTTATTCTGGTTTTAGGGATGGGCAGCAGCCTGGCGGAAAAATTCCTTCTTACGAGCAAGTAAAAGAAGATTTGTTACTCTTACAACCCCACTGGAAATACCTGCGCCTCTACGACTGCGATGCGCACGCACAAACGGTATTGGATGTGATTACCCAAGAAAAACTTGACTTCAAACTCATGTTGGGAGCTTACATAGAAGCTGAGATGAACAATTTTAGTTGCCCTTGGGGAGGTACTTATGAGGAGGAGCTACTGGAAGAAAACCGACAGAGGAATGATGAAAAAATTCAACGGCTTATTGACTGGGCAAACCAATTTCCCGACATCATTTTTTCGCTATCGGTAGGCAACGAAGCCTGTGTAGATTGGACCGACCACTACGTACCCGTTCAAAGGGTGGTCGAATTTGCCAAAAGAGTAAAACTCGCTGCCAAACAGCCCGTTACTTTCTGTGAAAATTATGTGCCTTGGCTCAACAAGCTCAAACCTCTGGCTGAGGTAGTTGATTTTATCTCGGTTCACACCTATCCGGTTTGGGAGTATAAGCATATTCACGAGTCGCTCGATTATACCAAAGAGAACTATTACAGCGTCGCAAAACTTTATCCCCAAAAACCCGTGGTGATTACCGAAGCAGGCTGGGCTACCAATTCCAACGGAAGGGGCATAGACCCACAGCACGTGAGCGAAGAAAACCAGAAAATCTACTTTGAAGACTTGATGGAATGGACTCAGCAAGCAAAAATCCTCACTTTTTATTTTGAGGCGTTTGACGAACCCTGGAAAGGGTCATCTCATCCATTAGAACCCGAAAAACACTGGGGTTTATACAAAGAAGACCGTACCCCAAAACTTGTATTTGCTTTACAATCGTAGTGCTGCTCACACAGCACAATTCACGCCCTGAAAAGCGGGTAATGTTAATTTTTTAACTAATAGACAACTTTCCAATTAACTGGTTCAAAAATTGCATTAAACAAGCATATGAGCCAATTTGATAAATATAAACAAAAACCACCTGCGGTTTTTACTCGCATAGTGGGTGTAAATTATGGGACTTTTACCATAATTTTAGAGAAATTATAGTGTGCGACATATCTTTATAGAATAAACTTTTCCTTAGTTTGCAAACCCTACGCTAAGGAAAAGTTTCAGAAAATGTTCCAATATGTTCTGTCGCATTCTATAAATTCCCTATTTCTTCATTTCATTCCCCAACAGCACCTCAGGCGCAATCATAATGCGAGTGCCTGTTTCGGCATTTTCTAAATTCAAAACACCACGAGGACAAACAGCCGAACAGACACCACAGCCCACGCACGAAGCCCGCACAATGTCCTGTCCTTTTTGGGCATAAGCCCGTACATCTATGCCCATTTCGCAATAAGTAGAGCAATTTCCGCACGAAATACATTGCCCGCCGTTAGTGGTGATTCTAAACCGTGATTTGTACTTCTGAATAATGCCCAAATAAGCCGCCAACGGGCATCCAAACCGACACCAAACCCGATTGCCCATCAAAGGGTAAAATCCCGTGCCAATGACACCCGAAAAAATAGAACCAATAAAGAATCCGTAGCTTGATTTGAGTGATTCGGTAGGGATAAAGCCCAGCAAATTGTAACTGCCTGTGAAGTAAGTATATAGCACCCCAATCGTCATAATGATGGCAAAAACCAATACTCCATGAATAAGGTAGCGTTCGATTTTCCAGGCTTTCATAGACTTATCCGAAAGCTGCCGCCATGGGTCACCCAGGGTTTCGGCCAGTCCACCACAGCCACACACCCACGAACAATACCAACGTTTTCCGAAAAAGTAAACCATGATAGGTGTACCAATCAGAAATAGAAAGATTCCCCAAACCAGCAAAAATATCCCAAATCCACCCCCTGCAATGAGCTTGTCGAGGCGGTAGTTAAAGAAAAAAGAATAATCCAACGGCCACATATTTTTCAAATCTGCCGAAGGGAGATTGAGGTTTGAGAGGACCTCGGGTAAGATAAATGCAATGCAGGTTTGGAAGAACATAACAGATAAGGTTCTGACAACCTGATACTTGGAGTGACGATAATTGATAATAAAGCGGAGACCCATCACAAGCACCGAAATGGTATATAGAAACCCGTACATAAACCAACGACTGGCTTCGCCGCCATTGATAAACTGACTGACAGGGTCGGTGAGTATGACCCAGTTGGCGATGAACTGCGGATAAAAATAGAGGCCAATGTAAAACAAAATCAAGAAAGTACCGATGCCAATACCCAACCACTTTCGAGCCATAGCAGGGTTGAAAAAGATGCCGTTGTTTTTGATGCCAGCAGGCGAGCCTAACCCCGACAGTGAAAAAATCAACCCGCCCAAAATGGCTATGATAAAGGTGAGAAAAAACATAAGTGCTTTGTTCTCAACCAAATAACCCCTTGCCGAAGCTTTGGTCAATGACAAGATATTGTCTTCATAAAATTTTTTATCCCACGCCTGCACGGCATCGTAGCCTTGGTTGAGTTGATTGATACCCGAAGTCAAGTCGCTGGCAAAACCCAAAAGATGCGGATAGGTTTTGTCAATCATGGGTGCAAACTGTTTTTGAACATCTTGTAGCTGCTCGGCTTTGACGTTTTTTGCCAAAATCTCGTTTGTCAGCTTAAACTCATTCATGCCCAAAGAGAAAACCCAAAAGATGCGGATAGGTTTTTCCAATCATGGGCGCAAACTGCTTTTCCGCATCTTGTAACTGCTCGGGTTTGACATTTTTTGCTAAAATCTCGTTTGTCAGCTTAAACTCATTCATGCCCAAAGAGGCTACAAAAAGCCCAAAAGCCATTAAAAACAGCACAAGACCTAATTTCTGTATCATGATTGAAAGAATTTAGAAAAGATACCTTTTTTACTTTTCAGGTGCAGTGCTGAACCTGTTTCACGGTTGTATTTGGCAACGATTTCGGCTTCATGCTGTTTGAAAAACTCAGGATCAAAATTAGCTTGGGGTAAGTTTTCAAGCACGTAGGCAATGGTTTTACCCGCTGATAGCCATTTGTCCCAGACTTCGTGCCGCATTCTTATTCCGAAAGTATTTACTCCTGTAACAAATTGACTATGAGTATTGTAGTTGATTCTGATGCACTTTTGACCAGAAGTATGTTCCCAATAAAAAGTACTTTCGCCTGTGGGTAATTGCGCAGGCACTTGCCCGTAGGTTTGGTATTCAATGTCAAAAAACTTGGCTGAATTGAAAAAGATCCCAGGTGAATAAGGGGTTGGGTAATTGCAAATGGTTTGTGCCACGGTTTCGCCCATGATGCGACCTGTGTACCAAATTTGCTCGATAGGTTTGCGGCCAGTGGGTGGATTTCGATGCTCCACACAGTCGCCAATGGCATACACATCGGGTATGCTTGTTTCCAAAAACTCATTTATCAAAATACCTCGGTTGGTTTCGACACCCCCTTCTTGAAATGAATCAAGCAGAGAGCTAATGTTGGGGTTAACGCCCACAGTCAAACCCACAAACTGACAGTCTATGATTTCTCCTGACTTGGTTTTGATGCTTTTTACTTGCCCGTTTTCATCACCCATAATTTCGTCTAACTCGCTCGACAAGCGTAAATCAATGTGATTTTCTAAAATATGTCGGTTAATCATAGCGGACTCATCGAGGGGCAACACTTGGTCCCAAAAACTATTTTCTCTCACCAAAAACGTCACTTCAATTCCTCTGGAATGCAGCATTTCGGCCAATTCTACGCCAATGAGTCCGCCGCCAACAATCACTCCTTTCTTGATTTTTGGTGAAAGAGCTTCCAACGTTTGTAAGTCTTGGTAACTATACAGACCCTGAACTCCTGCTAAATCTTGCCCTTTCCAGCCAAATTTATTGGGTTTAGAACCCAGTGCGAGAATCAACTTATCGTAGCCAAATACCTGAAAATCATCATTAAAATGAATTTTTTTCTGTTCGAAATCTATTTTTTCGACCCAAGCTTGCTTCAACTCAATCCGATTTTTCGCCCAAAAACTATCTTCATACGGTTTGGTATGTTCAAATTTTAGATGGCCCATATAGACATACATTAGGGCGGTTCTGGAAAAGAAGTAGTCTGTTTCTCCCGAAATGAGGGTGATTCGGTGATTGCTTAACTTTCGGATGTGCCGAGCAGCCGTAACGCCACTGATTCCATTGCCAATAATGACGATATGTTGCATTTGAAAGGGGGTTTAGGCCCAAATATAATTAGCTAAATAGGGGGCAATTACGCAATATTTCGTGGTATTTTGCTAAAAAGAGAAGTCAAAGAAGATGTAAATATGGCTGGATAATTTATCAAAAATCTGTTTGTAAAGGTTTTTCTTTCTCTGCATTTTCGCTGAATTATATACGCAAAATTCTGAATTATAGATTTAGTTGAAGCTACAATAAGTGGCCAGATATTCAAAAATATTCTTCCCAATACTAAAAGGTATTCCTCATCATGCTTAGTACTATCAGTTGTTAAAACCCTGATTTAGAACTCTTTGATTCGCTTTTTGGCCTATTATTTTGCTCCTCAATGTTTTTTTTGCCCATAATAAAAACTCTCCTGCATAGGTTTAAGATACAACGCCAAATTGTAGGTACAAACCATAGCAAAAAGAAACCAATTCTTAAATAACTGAAAATCAGACGAGAAAGTACACGCATCCAAGACCTATTAGGCATATATGGGCAGTTTGAAATTGGCATAATTGGTCTTTACAAGGGTTTCGGGTGAATAAAGTTATTGGTGTGATAATTTGATAATAAGGCTGATTTAGTGATCAAATTGCTGATTAGTAGTTTGTCTAAACAACCTAAATTGTAATGCCACCTTAATCGCCCTATGCTTGTAAATGCTTAAATCAATTGTTATCTTTGATATATAAAATATCGCAATGTTGCCTTTACTCAAAGAAACATTGGTATTTTTTATGTCAAAAATACAACTTCACAAGAATAAATGTTATCTTTGATAGCAAAATGTCATTAAAAATAACAAATTATTCGTTATCAGTCAAGAAATGGATACTTTTTTTAGCAAGAATTTTTCTTTTTTACGAAAAGCCTTGCCTCATAGCCCCACCCAAGATGTTTTGGCTACTGAAATGGGTATCAAACGAACCACTATTGCCGCTTATGAGGGTGGGCGTACCATGCCCCGCTATCATGAATTGGTACGGATTGCCGATTTTTTCAAGATAAATGTGGATGAATTGCTTCGTAAGGATTTGAGCAAAGTAAGCCCCAAACCCCCAGTGCCTAAAGAAGATAACTTGAGGGTGCTGGTTACCACAATTGACAGCCAAAATCGGGAGAACATTGAATTTGTTCCTATTAAAGCGGTGGCGGGGTATGCCTCAGGCTACGGAGACATGGACTACATTAGCCGCTTGCCTGTGTTTCAGGTGCCGTTTTTGCCCAAAGATCGTAAGTATAGGGTGTTCCCGATTCAGGGCGATTCAATGCCTCCTTTACGAGAAGGAACACTCGTTTTTGCGGAGTACATAGAAGACTGGCAGACGATTAAAAGTGGGACGGTTTGTGTTGTTGTTACCAACGACGAAGGCGTAGTACTCAAAAAGGTTTTTAATTATTTAGAAGAAAAAAACGTGTTGGTGCTAAAATCTACCAACGAGCGATATGCCCCCTACCCCGTTATGGGACAAGACATTAAGGAGCTTTGGAAATTTGTGGGCTATTTTGAGGCGGAGTTCCCGCTGGGCTAAGGTTTTTCAATAAAGTGTAAATAGCTCAACTAAGATTTGTACGAAAATTGCCAGTGGGGACACTGACAATGGCCACCAAGCCGTTGCCTGTGTCTCACCCATAGTGGAACTAAGGCAACATTCCTGTATAAATCAACGAAGAGCCGTGTAAATTTTATGCTCACAGCAAGAATCCGCTGTGAGCATAAAATTAGGGCTTATTTCTTTTCTTGCTTGGTCTCTGTTTTGGGAGCAAACATTGGGTTATTCTCGTTGCCACCGGCCATCAGATAAGCCATTAAATCTTTCAGCTCTTCTTCGTTGAGGCTGTTGATAAGCCCTGTAAACATAATAGACACAGGCGAATACTTGGCCGAAACTACGTTCTTTTTGGGTATTTTCTCAAGAATATCAGGAGCATACGGATTCTGCGAAACATAGTAGAAGTTTTTGTCTTCGTTGATTAAACGACCTACTATTGAATTGCCATTTTTGAGGCTATACTGAGTAGCTGCATATTGATCAGACACTGCTTTGTTTGGCTCAACAATGGCTTCTAACATATCTTTGGCCGAGAACCGAGTATTGAGTTGGGTTAGGTCTGGCCCAATGGCTCCACCTTCGCCACGCATGGTATGGCAGTTGGCGCAAGTAGTAGCTGCATACATTGACTTGCCTTGCTCAAAATTTCTCCCTGTTAAACCCTTTTCTATCAATGGAAGTCCATTGGTCAAATTCCAATTTTTACCAGGGCCTTTAGGATACGTAGCCGAAACCAAATCGTTACCCGACTTGCTTAGCATATCGCCTCCTGATAGTTTGTCAAAGTATGCTTTTTTATCTTCTGACACATTTTTTAAGGCCAGCTTACGTGCCCTGTCTATAAATCCAACATAGCTACGCCCTCCCTTAAAACTAAACGCATTTTGAAACCACTTAAAATAACGCTCTTGCAAGGCTGGTGTCCAGCCAGTTTTGGCCAAACTTAGCATGGTAGCATAATAGGTTTGTTGGGCTGGGGGTATTTTTGAGAGCATTCCTGCAATGTCGGCACCGTATTGAGGGCTTCGCAAAATCAAATCACTTGATGCTGTGGCTGTTTCTTCTTTTAGTGCATTACTACCGGCTTCTTCTTTAATATCCATAAGTGCCAAAGTACGCTCAATTACTTTGGGGGCTTCTAAGTAAATCAGCACTTTGCTTAATGCTCTATTGAGGTGCGCTGTGTTAGCTGGATAATGAGCATTTAAGTACGCTATTATCTTGGTTTTTTGGGCAGGCTCTGGTTGCCCCATTCTCAAAAAAGCCAGCTCAAAAGCTCGCAGCAAATCTAACTGCTGGGATTGGGTCAGCGACATATAATTGACCGTTTGCAAAGCTTGTAGTATCTCGTTTTTCTTTTCACCTTTGCCTTGCCTAATGAGTGCAATAATGGCTTGTGTGAGGGCAGTAGGGTCTTTTTCTGCCAGTGCACGGTCTTGCCATTGGGCTACGGGTTGGTGTTCTACTGCTAAGCGTGCTGCGTATCTGATAAACCGGTCTGGATTTTTGAGCTGAGGCCATGCAGCAGTTAGGGCATCTTGATTGGCTCCGCCTGTGTGAAACTTCTCTAAATTTCTGCGTAAAGTATTAGCCTGGTTGATGGGTGTTGCTGCTACGGGGTTTGTATTCTCATTGCCTGTGTACGAAACCCTATACAAGTCAGACTCTAAGCGCCGGCCGCCGGTCAGAAAATAAAGTGCGCCGTCTGGCCCAATAGCTCCGTCGGTAAGGGGCAATGGAAGTCCCGATAAGAACTCTTCTCGTTGGCCAGAATACGTTGAGCCAGAAGGCTTAAGATGAATAGCATGAATAATACCAAAGCTCCAGTCAAAGGCTAACAACGTACTTTTATACTTGGCAGGAAATTTGGCATCTTTCAAATGTAACAGGTTGGTTGGTGAGCCTTGACCAATGTTAATAACAGGCGGCAAATTGTCTGGAAAGGTAGGCGACCACTTGCTATTGCCTGTGCGCCAACCAAACTCGCTGGCACTGGTAGCATGGCAAATACGAGTAGGCCGATACCAGGGCAAGCCAAAGTCCCATTCCATATCGGCATCATATACAAACAAATCACCAACTTCATTAAATGCCATATCAAAGGCGTTTCTGTATCCAGCACTCACTAATTCCCATTTTTTACCATCAGGATCAAGGTTAGCAATCCAGCCACCAGGGGCATATCGATCATTGGCATGGCCACGGGGGTCTTTAATGAGTGGAAATAAATTATCTTCTTGCCAATTGGATGGCAAACGATACGAATCTAAGGGCGGAACATCGGTGTGGTTTCCTAAAATTACATAAAGTGACTGCTTGTCTGGTGACAAAACAATGCTATGAGGGCCATGCTCACCTTCACCAACCAATTCTTTCAGCAAGGTTATTTTGTCAAATTGGTCATCGTTGTCGGTGTCTTGGAGGCGATACAAGCCACTTTTTCGGGGAAAAGTTTTGTTGTTTTTGCCATTGTTAATCATCACATAAAGACTATTAAAGGCATACAACAAGCCATGTGCATAACCCATGCCAACGGTGTCAATTTTAGCAGCTGTACCTATTTTTAGTTTTTCGATTGACAATGCCTCTGTTGAGCCAATTGCCGGAACTTTAAAGCGGTAGAGTGAGCCATATTGGTCAGAGGTAATCATGCGCCCTTTGTCGTCGAACGTCATGGCCACCCACGAACCTTGCTTGCTTTCAGAAGGGCTGTACAGATGCTCGGCTTTGAACCCTGCTGTTAGTTTTAGTTTCCCTAATTTAGAATCATCAATGGGAGCCGTCACTGCACCCATTTTTAATACCGTGAACGAAGCCACAGAGATGAAAGTGGCTATCCCGACGAATAATTTAAGAGAAAGACGGTTAGAGGACATAATAGATTAAGATTTTTAATAAAGTTAAATAAATGTTGATTAGTGTAACGTTTTTATCGGTTTTTTCTAAAATAAGATCTGCAAGATACGCCCAGAACAGGCTTTAACAACATGGTTGAAAATAAGTGTAGCGCAAGCAACGCTACACTTATTTGTTTTGATGGACAAACTAAATCAACTTCCTAATCTTATGAGGAGGTTGGGCTTGCTTGTTTTTTGATTAAAAATGTGGGGTTAGCGCCGACTCATCTGCCGGAAGCCCATACAGCAAACTGATGTTACTAAAAGCATTACTACGAGCCGCAGCACCAGTAGGATAGTAATAGTCTAACGGCTTGGTTTTGATGCGGTTGCCATACGCTGTAATTACTTCAATAGCCCTGCCAGTTCGGACCAAATCAAACCAACGCTTGTTTTCAAAAGCCAATTCTACTCGTCTGTCTGCATAGACGGCATTGCGCATATCTGTCTGCGAGGTTGCTTTTGTTGCTGCCAACCCTGCCCGGGTACGAACTTGATTCAAGAAAGGTGCTGCATCAGCGGGTTTGTTTTGTTCAACCAACGATTCTGCTAAAAATAAAAGTACTTCAGAATAGCGATAAATAGGCCAGTTAGTACCTGTATTGTTATGCAAAGCGTGTGTTTTAGCAAACTTTTTGATGTAAGGATACTCTTTGTTGTCACGTAAACTGCCACTTAAGGTCACATAGGCAATAGAAGCGTCTTTTCGTTTGTCGCCAGTTTCGTAAGCAGCTATAATATCAGGAGTTGGTATGTTGTTGCCTTCGCCCGTAAGTGGCTGAGGGTTAGATGTCCCTGTAATGGGCTGCAACTCGGTGGTAGCCATTGGGCGAGGCAAAAAGCTATAAATAAAATTACCATTATAACCAGAAGCTCCCTCTTGAAACTGTACTTCAAAAACTGATTCCTTATTGTTCTTATTGGCTGTGCTGGTCGAAAAAGCGTCGGCGTATTCTGGTATCAATGAGTACTCTGCGCTGGTCACTACTTCTCGCAAGAGTTTTTCGGCATCGGCCCATTTTTTTTGTACCATATACACATTAGCCAACAAGGTTTTGGCTGCCCCAGAGGTAGCTCGCCCAGCTTCTTGCTTTGATTTGGGCAACAATAGTGTAGTAGCCAGTGTTGCATCCTTCACAATTTGGTTATATACTTCATCTACCGACGATAACGGCAGGGCCGCTTCTTGCCTCACTGTAACGGGCGTTAGGTGTAAGGGTACTTTACCAAAATACTGTACCAGCTCAAAGTAAGCATAGGCTCTTAAAAAATGAGCCTGCCCTTTTAAGTTACTTTTTGAATCAGTATTAAACTCAACCTTATCAATCTGCGACAAAATTTGGTTTACCCGAGCGATAATCTGATAGTCTAAACGATACTGGTTAAGTACGTGTGTATTGGAAGTAACGCCGTTGGCCGTAGGAATGGCAAAGTCGGCGATGTCTTCTTGCTGCTCGGTTGCACCAAACAAGATATTGCGAGCATAGTAGGTGTTGTCGGAGTGCATTTCGCCAAGTAGCCAAGCTCTGTCGTTCACAATGCTTCGCAGTGGCACATAAGCGGCATTAACCGCCTGCTGAAAGTCAGCTTCTTTGGTAAAAAAAGTAGCTGAACTTAGCGCCGTTTCTGGCACTACACTCAAAAAATCTTCTTTGCAGCTCGTTAGGTTAGCCCCCAAGAGCAATGTTAATATGATTGTCTTTTTCATTTTGGATCCTGATTAAGTGTTTACTAAAAATTCAAATTAACCCCAAGTGTGAACGTGCGTGGAACAGGATAGTTTGAAAGATCTACCCCTTGACTGAGGTTACCACCGTCGCCAGTTCCTGCTGTATTTGCACTTGTTTCAGGATTTGGGCCGCCCCAATATTTGGTAAATACAAAGGCTTGCTGAATAGAGGTATATAAACGAGCCGATTTGAAGAACAAGTTTTTGGCTTGTATGGTATGCCCGAGCGTGATGTTTTTGATAGTAAAAAACGAAGCATCTGCAATAAAGCGGCTGTTCATCCAGTCACGCTCAATACCTGTTACGTTACCACCACCTACGGTAGTACCATACATGCCTTTGCCTGGGTTGGCCTCTGACCTAAACCGATACTTTGCCTCTCTTACCATGTTGAATACACCATCTAAGTTGGCAGTACTATAGATATGGCGCACCAACAATTGGTTTCCATACGAGCCTGAGCCAATAATGCTAAGGTCCCAATTGCCATATTGAAAATTATTAGTGATGCCATAAGTAAACTTAGGGAACGGGTTGCCCATAATAACACGGTCATCAAAATCGCCACCGTTGGTAATGATACCATCGCCGTTTTGGTCAGTCAATTTAATACTACCAATGGTTGAGCGACCAGGCACTTGGGGGTTGTTTTTGAGATCTTCGGCATTTTGATACATCCCTTGCGAAATGTGACCATAGAACTGCCCAAAAGGATAACCTACTTTGGTGATATGAAATAAGCCATAAACCCGGTCAATACCCTCTGCTAATGCTACTACCTTATTACGATTAAATGAGATATTGAAGTTGGTTCCCCATTTCAGTTTTCCAACGGTGTTTTTAGTATTCAACGCAAATTCATGTCCCCAAAATTTAATTTCTCCAATGTTATCATTGAAGTTACCAAACCCAGATTCTTGTGCTATTTGTACACTATATAGCAGGTTGGTTGTTCTTTTGGTATAAAAGTCATAGACAAACTGGATTCGGTCATTGAACAAGCCAAGGTCTAAGCCAAGGTCTATTTGTTTGGTGGTTTCCCAGCCCAAGTTGCTATTAGCCAAAGAGGTAATTACTGCACCCGGTGCTACTGTGTTCCCAAAAACCGCATTGACTGTATTGTTAATGAGTGCATACGAAGTATAATTACCAATGTTGTTGTTGCCAATTATCCCGTAGCTTGCTCTGAGTTTGGCAAAAGATATTTTGGAATATTTTTTAAGAAATTCTTCATCCGAAACTACCCAACCAGCCGAAACAGACGGAAAAGTACCCCAGCGGTTGTCGGCACCAAAACGAGAAGACCCATCAGTACGAATGGCCGCTGTTAACAAATACTTCCCTTTGTAATTGTAAGTAAAGCGAGAAAGAAAAGACGTTAGGCTCCACTCTTGCACACCGTTGGTTGTACCAGCTCTGTTTACATTGATAGCCCCTTGAATAGTTGGAAGTCTATCATCAGCATAGGTATCTGCCTGAATACGAGTGTTTTCTTGACGAAAACGCTGATTTGTAAACCCTGCTAAAAGCTCAAAATTGTGGGCGTTGATGCTCTTGGTATAAGTTGCTAAGTTTTCATTTAACCAAGTAATGTTCTCTATGTTTTCACGAATCGAAACGGCCGTAGTTGGAATCGGCGTGTTAATGGCACTCGTGGCTGTAGATGGGTTAAAGAAAAAGAATTTCGAGTTTAGCATCTCTACGTTGAACGTAGATTTCAGTATTAAGCCTCTGATGGGTTGGTATTGCAAATAGGCGTTAGACAGTAAGCTTACATTTTTGGTTTCGTTTATTAGTTCATCGGCAGCTCTTACCCAGTTGGCATAGGCAAAAATATTACCTGTACTGGCCGGAAACCTGTTAAATAGTGTGAGTTCGCCCTTTTCGTCTCGAATTGGCATCACTGGCCACGTATGCAAGGCGTTAAACAAAATACCGGTTCCCCTATCTCCATCAGTTCGAGGGGTATTGTCAAATACATATTGCGGGGCTATGTTGAATCCAATTTTAACTTTATTCGATACGTCGAATTCGGTGTTCATCCGAAGCGAATACCTTTGATATTCGTTGTTGAGTACCACACCTTGTTGGTTAAATACCCCCGCAACAACGGCGGTTCTTACTCTATCTTTATTAGAAGTAAGGCTCAAATTGTAGCTCTGCAAGGGTGCTACTCGCAATAGAGCATCGTACCAATCGTTGTTTTTACCTTCGTATTGTGACGGGTTTTGGAATTCGACCGGCACGGCCTGTTTGGCATCTTCGTAGGATTCTTTTTTAAATTGGGCAAATTCTACGGCATCCATCATCTCGATTCTGCCTTTTTTAGGTACTTGTTGTAAGCCCGTAAAAACATTGAAACTTACATTTGTGCCATTTTTGCCTTTTTTGGTGGTAATAAGCACAACGCCATTAGCTGCTCTGGATCCATATAGCGAAGTAGAGGCTGCATCTTTTAAAACCGAGATGTCTTCTATTTCGTCTGGGTTAATAGCACCAATGTTACCTGTTATTGGAAACCCATCAACTACATAGAGGGGGTCGCTACCTGCCGAAACCGATAGTTGCCCTCGAACCCGAACCGTCATGCCCTGGCCTGGTTTGCCGGTAGCTTGGTTGATTTGTACCCCAGCCAACTGGCCTTGTAGCTTTTGAGCAACTTGCGAAACGGGCAGGTCTTTGATGTCTTTGTAACTCAGCGTTTGTACGGCCCCTGTTACTTCTTTTTTTAGTTGGCTACCGTATCCTACTACTACTACTTCGCTCAGTAATTTGTCATCTACTTCTAAGGTAACATTAAGTGCCTGCTGCCCAGCAACGGTTATTTCTTTGGCAACATAACCAACAAAACTAAATACCAATACGGCATTGTTGGCAGCATCTATTTTGTAATTACCTTCAATATCTGTTGCTGTACCTCGGTTAGCTCCTTTTACCGAAACAGTTACCCCAACTAATGCTTCACCAGTTGGATCCGAAACTCTCCCCTTAATTTGTTGCTGGGCGAAGGAAAAAGACGTGCAGATTAGCATGAGCAACATAATGTAGCCCCATACCTGACGTTTATTCCTGATGAGAATAAAAGTTTGTTTCATTTGATAATAGTTTTAAGAGTTTGAAAAACAAGAAAAGCATGTAATCAGTCTATTTAATACTGATATTGTACAAATATTCAGAAAACACCTCAATCAACCATCCTACACTATCCTGCTTTTGTACAAAAAAATCCTCTTTTCTCACAAACCTTAAAACTATTTTATAAACTTAGCCACATTCTCTTTGGTGATTAACTGGAACGGAATCAGCAGCTCTTTCTCGAAAGGCTTGTTTGTAGCAATTTTCACAGCCGTTTCAATGGCTCCTGCCCCTTGTTGCTTGGCATTTTGGAAAACCGTAGCGTCTAATGTTCCTTTTTTGACCGCTTGGAGAGCATCTGGAATGGCATCAATGCCCACTACCACTACTTTGTCTTTTAGGCCTGCATCTTGCAGGGCTTTGAGTGCGCCCAAGCCCATTTCGTCGTTTTGGGCAAAAACGGCGTTGATTTGCGTGCCGTATGATTGAATCCAGTTTTCCATCAACGACATGGACTTGGCCCTGTCCCACTCGCCTGTTTGATGAGCAATGAGTTTCAGGTTAGGAAATTCCTTCAAAATCTCTCGTGCGCCTTGTTCTCGCTGAATCTGAGCGGCTTGCCCCATAAAACCATGAATCATCACGATGTTTCCTTTGCCACCGAGGTTTTGGGCAATGTGTCGCATGGCTATTCGAGCCGATTCTACGTCATCGGAGCCTACAAAGGCCGTTGGTTTGGCACTGGTAGCTGAGTTTACGTTGATGATGGGAATCTTGGCGGCTAAGGCTTTGGCTACGGCGGGCGAGCTTGCCTCTACTTCGCATGGATTGAGGATAATAGCATCTACTTTTTGGGCAATAAAACTCTCTACTTGCTCAATTTGCTTCAAGGGTGAATGTTCGGCATCAACAATTATCAATTCTACGCCTAATTCTTTGGCTTTCTTCTCCATTTCGTCGCTCACATTCACAATGAACTCATTTTGCATACTAAGCATGGTAGCACCAATCACCATTTTATTGCTGCCTTCTTGTGTTTTGCTGGCCTGATTGCAGCCCGAAAATAAGAGAATGGTAATGAGTAGAATTGACAATAATTGTTTCATGTTGAGTTGTTTTAGAGGTATTGTGTCTTCGGCCGCTTCGGCAGTCCGATCCGCTCAGACACCAAGCCCACTCTGTTACCAAATCGGAGACCGAGCGAAGCCGAAGTCTCGTCTTATATCCGAACCAGAGACCAAGCGAAGCCGAAATCTCGTCTTATATCCGAACCGGAGACTGAGCGAAGCCGAAGTCTCATGTATTTCTTTTTTGATTCCAGCTATCCAACACCACAGCCCCGATGATGATAGCCCCCATAACCACTTGCTGATAATACGAGGTAACGTTGAGTAAGTCTAAGCCATTGTTAATTACACCAATGAGCAAAGCCCCTACCAATGTGCCCGTCATGGTACCTGTGCCACCCGAGGTGCTTGTACCGCCAATAATAGCCGCCGCAATGGCATCTAACTCAAACCCCACACCTGCATTGGGTTGCCCTGTGGTGATTCGGGACGTTAATAATATCCCTGCCAGCCCTGACAATAGGCCACAGATTGAATAAACGGCCAATTTTATTTGATTAACATTGATTCCCGAAGCTTTGGCGGCTTGCTCATTGCCCCCCACTGCATAAATGTAACGCCCTAAAATGGTCTTTTTGAGGATAATATAACAAATGCTAAAAGCAACAATCAAGACAATAATTGGAAACGGAATGCCCAAAACATTACCACCACCAATAAAATTGAAGGAATCAGAAAGATTAGAAATGGGGCGACCTTTACTCAAAATAAGAGCCAAGCCACGCCCAATAGTCATGGTGCCAAGCGTAACAATAAACGGAGCAATTTTGCTTTGGGTAATAACAAAGCCATTGAAAGCCCCTATGAGCAAACCCGAGAATAGCCCTACCAGAATTGGCACGATAACTGAGTAGGTGTCAGGATGCGCCAACGATGCCGCCACAATGCCCGTAACAGCCAAAATTGACCCCAACGATAGGTCAATACCACCTGTAATAATCACAAACGTAACGCCAAAAGCCAACAAGGCATTGATAGATACTTGCGTAATTATAATAGTCCAGTTAGAAATGGTCAGAAACTGGGGAGCAACAAATGACAAAATCAGGCAAATGATAATAAATGCCACAAAAATGCCGTATTGCCTAAGACTTCTAATGAACTGCATAACGCATAATATTTTCTTGTGTTGCTTCTTGTTTTGACAACAATGCTGTTTGTTTTCCCTTTGACAAAACCAGGATTCGGTCGCTCATACCCAAAATTTCTGGTAGTTCCGACGAAATCATCACAACGGCTATACCGCTATTAGTCAACTTGTTAATCAATTTATAAATCTCAAATTTTGCACCTATGTCCACTCCTCTGGTGGGTTCGTCGAGAATGACAATCTTAGGCAAAGCCGACAATACCCTACCAATCACTACCTTTTGCTGATTGCCGCCACTCAGATACGTCACGTGCTGGTCAATGCTTGCGGCTTTGATTTTTAGCTCATTTAGCATTTTTTCAGCCGAAGTGGATTCACTTTTCATTTGAACCCAGCCTCCACGGTTGGCATGATTGGGCAAATTGGTCAAGCTAATGTTGTGTTTGACCGACATTGCTGGAATAAAGCCCCAACCTTTTCGATCTTCACTCACGTAACCAATGCCATTTTTAATAGCATCTTGTGGCGACTTGATGCTCATTTTTTGTCCTTCAATGGCAATCTCACCGCCGTCATATTTATCTAATCCATAAATAGCCCGAGCAATTTCGGTGCGGCCTGCGCCCATCAAGCCTGCTATGCCAAGCACTTCGCCTTCGTGAACATCAAAGCTAATATCAGCGAATTTTCCTTGTCGGCTCAGGTTTTGAACAGATAAAATGACCTTTCCTTTTTCTGAAAGCGATTCGGGGTAAAGTGTTTCGATTTCACGCCCTACCATCATGGCTATCAAGGCTTTTCTGTCCAAATCAGTTGCTCTTTGGGTGCCGATGTATTGCCCATCTCGCAGCACAGTAATGGTGTCGGCAATTTCGTAAATCTCGTCCATTTTATGCGAGATGTAGATAATCGCCACGCCTTTATTTTTTAACGCCCTAATGATGTTGAACAGCGTCGCAACCTCTTTATCCGAAATGGCTGAGGTGGGTTCGTCCATGATAATGACCTTGGCGTTGTTTGAAATAGCTTTGGCAATTTCTACCATTTGCATTTCGGCCACGCTGAGATACTTCATCTTGGTTTTGGGGTTGATACTCAGCCCCATTTGCCCAAGCAACGCTTCTGATTGTTGGTTAATTTCTTTATCATTTAACCAACTGGCGGTTTCTCGACCTAAAAAAATATTCTGTGCCACAGTCAACTCAGGAACAACCAACATCTCCTGATGAATCATGGAGATTCCCCTTTTCAAAGCCTCATGAACGTTGCTACTTTTTAATGCTTCGCCTTCAAACACAATTTCGCCCGCATCAGGAGGAAGCAAACCCATCAAAATCTTCATAAATGTGGACTTACCCGCCCCGTTTTCACCCATCAAGGCATGAACTTCGCCTTTCCGAAGGTTCAATTGCACCTTATCCAATGCCTTTACACCCAAAAATGATTTGGAGAGGTTTTGGACTTGAAGGATATAGGGTTTGTTTTGAGGCATATCTATAAAAACGCTGACAAGTATTCAATCCTGTCAGCGTTCAGGCATTTTTAAACGGCACTGCTATCCACATTTGTATCTTTCCAACTTCTTGTATTTGCAGAGTCAATGACGGCTGCACAGACTTTTTGGGTTTGCAGGGCTTCTTTGAAAGTTGGCGAACAGGGCATTCCTGTCTCTAAACTTTTCAAGAAATCGGCTACTTGATGCACAAAACTATGCTCGTAGCCAATACCACAACCCGGAATCCACCACTTGTTCATATAAGGTTGGTCTCCATCGGTTACGTGAATAGAACGCCAACCTCGCACAATAGACTCGTCCCGATGGTCAAAATATTCGAGGCGGTTCAGGTCATGTAAATCCCAACGGATAGAGGCATCGGCTCCGTTTATCTCAAATGTATAAAGTGCTTTGTGGCCACGTGCATAACGAGTTGACTCAAAAAGGCCCAATGAGCCGTTCTCAAAATGACAATGAAAAATACAGGCATCGTCAATACCAACGGGCTGCACTTTGCCTGTGAGTTGGTGCATTCGTTCTTTAATGAATGTTTCGGTCATGGCCGAAACATCTGTAATGGCACCATTGAGCCACATGGCAGTATCTATGCAGTGTGCCAATAAGTCACCCGTTACGCCTGAGCCTGCCGAGTCAATGTCCATTCGCCACAAGCCTGTACCGCCTTGTGGAAGGTCGGCGCTGATGGTCCAGTCTTGTAAGAAATTGGCACGGTAGTGATAGATTTTACCCAATTTGCCAGAGTCCACAATTTGCTTGGCCAGGGTTACGGCCGGAATCCGACGGTAGTTATACCATACTGTTGTTTTAACGTTTGCCTTCTCGATAGCTGCAACCATTTCATCGCCCTCCTCTAAGGTACGAGCAAGGGGCTTTTCGCACAAAATCATTTTGCCTGCCGCCGCCGCCGCCAAAGCAATTTCGGCATGAGAGTCGTTTGGTGTACAAATATCAACGGCATCAATATCGTCACGAGCAATAAGGGCTTTCCAATCGGTTTCAACGGATTCAAAACCCCATTGATCGGCAAAGGCTTGTACTTTTTCAGGATTGCGTGAGCAAACTGCCTTTAAAACGGGTGTGTATTCTAATTCTGGGAAAAAATTGGTTATGCGGTTATATCCATTAGCATGGGCTCTTCCCATCAGACCCGTGCCTATCAAACCTATTCGGAGTGGTTTCTTGCTTGACATTGTTTTAAGGAATTTGGTAAAAAAATAACGCTCTATCTTTAACCTCGACTACGCTCAATTACCCAAAGGGTAGTCACAAAATGTAATGCTGGGTAATGGTCTGACGGAACGTCTGGGCGACCCCGTCTGACCTGTAAGGAGCATTACATATTCAGCACTACCGCCCAAAGATTAGAGGCAACTGAGCGCAGTCGAAGTTACGCTTCATACCAACCGTGCTGCTGACGGACTTTTATCATTACTGCCAAAATGTCGTTCCATGTTTTGGGTTGCATCATCACCTCATTGGCAAACATACAGCCATCCCAACAGATGTGTTTGAAGGCTTTGGTAAGTGAGCCATCTTCGTTGCGAAGCCACAAACCAGCGTCATGCACAATGTCTAATTTGCCATTGGGATCGGTGGCTTGGCAGTGGCGGCCTGTTTTGTCGTGTGAACCTGTGCCGTGAACTGTCCCGTCGTTTTGCGCTACGTGAAAATCTAATGTCCAAGGGCGAAGGGCATTCGTTAGTTTTTTTAATCCTTCCAGAAACGTAGCTCGGTCGCCCCACTGAAAATCTTCGGGTAAAATACGATGCTCAGGCGCATTGTAACCCAACAAATACAGGGTTGTGTGTGACATATCGGCCTGAAAACCAATATTTGGGCGGTCAACAGCTTCTAAGGTGTCGAGCATGGTGCGCCAACTGTGCATACCGCCCCAACAGATTTCGCCCTCAGCAGCGAGTTTTTCACCATAGTCTGCTGCTACGTCACAAGCTTCACGAAAGGTCTGAGCAATCAATTTTGTATTTCCAACGGGGTCGGCAGCCCAATTGTGCGGACTACTGGCCGAGTCAATTCTGACAATGCCATGAGGGCGAATGCCCATTTCACGCAGTTTTTGCCCAATGTGGCAAGACTTACGAACCATCTCTACAAATTGCGCTCGTTCTTCTTTGCTACCCATTGCAGGCCCGCCCCAGATTGGCGCAACCAAACTACCGATTTCGAGGTTATGGGCAGCTACTTTATCGGCCAATCGCTTGATAGCATCATCAGAGGTATCAAGATCGTAGTGTGGGTCAAAAAGACCAAGATCCACGCCATCGAATTTTATGCCGTCCACTTCGGCGGCGGCGGTCATTTCGAGCATGGTATCAATTGAAATAGGTGGCTCGGAATCAGGCCCTTTACCCACAATGCCCGGCCAAGTGGCGTTGTGGAGTTTTGGATAATTATTTTCAGGCATAATGTATAATGATTTAAAGGTTTTTGATTAAATAGTTACGGTTGGCTTTTCAGTGAAGACACTGACAATGGGCTTGTTCCAATCCGACAATAAAAGATTAAAGTACTAAATCAGGATTATTCGGCCCAAAGTGCTTCAAGATTACAATCGGGTCAGTTGAAGAGTTATTTGTGATTTTCACACCTTCTATCGCTGCTTTTTCGGTAATAAAAAACTCATCGTTGGTTAGTTGTCCGTAGCGAATCAAGGCAGGGGTTTCGATGTCCCAAACACCCATTTTGCCATGCCCTTGCATGACAATAATGCCGTAAGCCGCACTGTCTTTGATGGTTACAGTCTGCCCCGGAAAAACGGTTAATTCTTTGGCACTGAATGCTTCCGAACGATAACAAACCCATGTTTCGCTATATCCTTCGGCTTCCATTTCTTCAATCGGTCTAACTGGTTTGGGGCGCATAAACCGGGTCTCCAAAAGATTAGGATTGGTGTTGAGTTCCCAGTCAATTACTTCCATCAATTGGTCATAATCACCAATTTGGTCGGGCGGTGTGCCGTTCCAGAGCAATTCTTCTGGAATAATAGCCTCATTTACAAGCGATTGATACATTGCAAACACATCTGAGGCTTTTTGAGGCTCGTATGTACACATGCTACCTGGGGCGTGAAGCATACCAGGTGGAACGTCCCACCCCGTGCCGGGTATAAGCGGGAAGGCTTGCGAATACATGGTGATTTTGTTGTCGCCTTTTGTGAAATTCATCAAGCACTCTTTGATTTGCTCTTTGGTAGTGCCGGGTGCTATTCCAAAAAATGTATAAGGAAAATCGCCGCCGTGGTTGTTGAGTTGCGGTGGAAAATAATAGGCTTCGGGTTTGCCCAACTGCCCGATTTTAGCGGCGTGTTCGTCGTTGTGGTGAATGTGGTGCGGCAATGGCCCCATGTTATCAAAAAACTTTGAATACATGGGCCAGCTTTTATGCTCATTCCACAGACGGTCGCCAATGATTTCGCCTTTGAGTTCGTCAATGGCATCTTTCAATAAAATCTGCTCTGTTTGTCCATTTTCTTGATAAACCACCTTACTTAGTCCTTCGTGTTCACCTGTGAGTGGGCCATTTTTGGCCGGTGTGGTAGAAGACAGCCAACGTTCGTCAATGCCGCCACGCACGCCGCCCAACACATAGTAATCGTCGGGGTGAAGTTTGATGCGTCGTCCGGGTACACAAAACGAACGAGGTACCCACGTGGGAGCCAATCGTAAAATTCCTTTGCCTTGTTCTAATGCTTTTTGTGCTGTACTTAGGTTTGCCATTGTGTAATATTAGAGGTTTTGTGAGTTTGTACCTGTTACTTTTATTTCTAAATCAAACGTTCTTTTTTGGTAAGGGGCTAAAAAAATGAGTTCGTTGTTTGCCCTTGCTTGTGCTTGCCCTATCGGCGGATTAGTGCCTGGTTCTAAGCCTGTTACGTATTCGCCTTTGCCCCAATGCTGCCAGTTGGTTAGCCATGGCAATTGGCTTTTTTGAAATACTATTTCTACTGATAACCCAATTTTTGCATTATGCAATCCGCAACTACACTTACCTGATGCGTCGGCGGTGGGATCAATAAACGCTACCTCTTCACCAGTGCCGAGGTGGTCGTCTATCGGTGCGGGACATTTTTTGAAGTCGTTATCTTCTTTGAAAATTTTAGCATTTTCTGCTCCAAATCGAGGTTGCCAAGCGCCTTCCCAGCGTATTTCTGTTCCTTCGTCCACCAATGGCCAGCCAAAATTAAAATGATACAACACCATCAGTGGAGCGGGTGTATTGCCTCGGTTGATTACTTCGTCATGAATTCGGATTGTTGCTTCACCCAGTCTGCCCGAAATGGTTCTTCTTAATTCTAAACTTGGGCCAAAAACCTTCGTTTCTTTCATCACACCAGTAATACTCATCTCCATTTTGCCTGCCATGGGGTCAGGTTGGATAATTGATTCTATTTCTGCCGCAATATTAGAAATGAGACCGTGAATACCCCTTTCGCCAAACTCATCTTTCTCAGGCCCACCCACATGCGAAAGCCCGCAGGTGGTTAGTAGTCCTCCGCCGAAGGTTCTGAGCCAGTCAATTCCTTTGTCGGATAATGGTTGGGGTGCAGTAAATCCACCATGACTAAGCCAAGCCAAACTGTGTTGGTTGTAAAAGGCATCGGCAATATCCATGGCTCGGTCAATGAAGACTTTATAGCGCAAACCCGTACCCGTGTTTATCCAAGCAATGCGAGAGCCCCTGCCGCTACCATTATCTAAGATGGATGTTTCGATGCCACCAAGCTGGGCTGGATTCGATATTTTGTCTGTCCAAGTTTGCGTTTGCAGCATATAGCTTTCTATTTATCACAATTAAGGGTAATGGGCATGAAAAGTCGTCAAAAAATGCTTTTCTGTGTACTAATTAAAGAAAATATGTTGTAAAAAGCGTCGAAGGCTCGCCCAGATATGTCATCGGGGCGGACGTGGTTTAGCATCTCCTACGCTTTTTATCAGTGCGCTAACAACCAAGTGCGAACCCTTTCATTAAAATCATCTAACTGCTCAAAATGAAAAATATGTCCAGCTTTTTCATACAGATAAAGCTCGGCATTAGGTATTGCACCTGCTACCTCTTCGGCCATCCATACGGGTGTAAAAATGTCTTCTTTACCACCAATCACCAAGGTAGGCTGATAGATGGAGGGCAGTTCTGCCAGCGCATTATGTGCGATACAGGCTGCGGCTTGGCCTTCTAAACCATGAAGCGGTTGTGGGAATGACCCAATGGCAGCTTCTTTACGGCCTTCTTCCAATTCAGCAACTACTTTTTCATTATCCCAAGAAGCCTTGGAGTAAATCAATAACTGTATGTACAAACTAAACTCCTCGGGTCTGAACCTTGCTTTGCAGTGCATGATGTGTTGAAAAATGGCTTTGGCTGCATTGTCGCAACGAGCCCACGGACACATCAACACCAAGGATTTTACTTTTTGGGGATGACGAATGGCCAATTGTTGAGCAATGGTACTGCCCATTGAGCAGCCAACTACCCGTACTTTTTCGAGTTGGAGGGCATCGAGCAACCCCGCATAATCATCAGCCATCTGGGCGGTGGTGTAAGGACCAAGTGGTTTGTCGGACAAGCCAACGCCCCGATTATCGCCAATAATACACCTAAAATTATTTTGCCAATAGGTAGCATGAGGCTCCCAAACCGAACCAGGAGCCGTAATGCCCATAATTAATAAGAGCGGTTCTGCCGAAGCCGAACCACGTTCTTCGTAATAAAGACTAATTCCGTTTGTTTGAACGATGGGCATACCAGTGCTTATTTTAGTCCAGGAATCAATTCATTCATAATCCAGCGGCCGTCGTGCAAAGTCACAAAGTCGGGGTCTTCTAAGGCTTCCATTCCCTCATCTTCACAAATAATCCACCCGTTATATTTAATGTCTTTGAGCCATTGGGTAATGGATAGCAAGTCCACTTTTCCCTTGCCCATCAAGGCAAATTCGGGCTCGCCATTCCAGTCTTTGTAATGCACATGATTGATAAGCGAAGCGTATTCTTTCATCTTGGCAAGTGGGTCCATTCCACCATTGATGATATGACCCACATCAGGAGTCCAACCAGTAACTGTGGTATCCAGTGCCTCCAAAACAACCCGATAATCTTCTTCGGTTCGGATGATAGACGTGTGAGGAGAATTGGGATGAAAACTGCAAGGAATGCCTTTGTCGTTGGCTCTTTTAGAAACTGTATTCACAATATTGACCAAACTGCGGCGGCGTTCTTCTAACTGATGACGACCCGTAGGTATTTGCACGGTATTAAGCACTGCTCCCGGGAAGTGTTCAAGTAAACCGATAGCATTATCAGCTATAATGCGTTCATTTTCAGACTCTTCGATACCATTCCAATCTAATGCCAGTGCCAAGGCTGCCAGTTCAATGCCTTGTTCTTGTAATTTAGCCGCCAAACGGTCGGCATCAACCAAGTCGCCCATCCATGTAAAAATGGGTTGAATTCCTGTAAAACCTGCTTGGGCAATAATCTCAATCATGTGGCCTAAGCGACCCTGATGCGTTGTGCCGTTGCCACTCATAAACCAAGTATAAACCTCTGAACCAAAGCGAAATGGAAGTTTTTCTGTCATGTTATTTATTGAAAAATATAATAAGAATGCAAATAATTTGCTTCGGTCTGCCGGGGGACAGGCCGAGGTTTCATGGTGTTGTTTTTGAACTCAAAGCCCATGCTTTAAACCCATTTGTTTAATGAAAGTCAGTCCGTTTTCTGCAATATGCCACGGGTCGTTGTACTCACGCCATACGTTGATGGCATTGGCGAAATCGGGGTCGTTTCTGGAAAAAGCCTCAATCGTGAGCCAGCCTTTGTAACCAATGACGGCCAATCCTGCAAAGGCATCTTCAAAGGGTACGTGCCCGTCGCCGGGGGTGCCTCGGTCGTTTTCGCTGATGTGTACGTGGCTCAACACAGGAGCAATGGTTTGAAGCGCCTGACCGTATTTTTTTTCTTCGATGTTGGCGTGGTGGGTGTCAAACATCGCTCGCACATTGGGGTGATTGGCAGCATTGACTAATCTTGACAGTTGAGCCATGGTATTGCACAAATAACACTCAAAGCGGTTGAGGGCTTCCAACGCCAGCACAATGTTGGCTTGTGCAGCGTACTCGCCAGCGGCGTGGAGTACCTCTGCCCCCCAAGCATATTCTTCGTCGAGGGCTGGATGTGCAGCAAAATGGGCATGAGCCGAATGGAATGGGCCACAGAGTACGTGAGAACCCAGATCGTGGGAACGGTCAATGGCCCATTTGATGCGGTCTAAACCTTTGGCTCGTATTGTGGCCGATTCGCTGATGGGGTTGGCATCGGGACTTACAACGGTAACGGTGGTTACTTCTAAACCTATGTTGTGGCTATACTGACCAACTCGTTTGTAGGCGGCTTCGTCGGGTGCGCCTACAAAATATTCGACCCCATCATAGCCTATTTGTTTCAATCTATCCAGTATCGGAAACAGGTCGTCGGCCATTCCCGCCGACCAAGCCAATACGTTGAATCCTATTTTGTTCATTGTGGTTTTTGGAATTTTTGCTGCTACTTACTACAACTTGATTTTCTCTCACAGAAATCACTGAAAAGTGCAGAAATGAATTCTGTGAGCAAAACTTAAAGAAGTTGTATTTACTGTTTTATTCTCAGATTTCGATATTGTACTTTCATAGGTGGTCCAACGTGTACTTGTACTCCCAAAAGACCCTTTTGTTTTCCGTTAACAGCATCATTATCAGTTACATCACTCATCAAGATACCATTGATATAATGTTGCAGACGATTGCCTTTAACCACCAGATGAAAGGTGTTCCAGTCTTGGCTTTTAATTTTAGTTTTTAAAGAATCCATATGCCCCAGCGACCCCGTCACGCTCAATTCTGTCCAAGCATTCCTTTGTACTTTTTTGCGCACGTCTTCGGCAGTCCATGTGCCACTTTGAGGGTTAATGCTTGTAATTTGCCCCCTGTAGGCCAAGGTGGTTCGACCACGCTCTTCGTAGTTTTGCCCTGTATAACGGTTAGCCCCGTCAATATCAGCTTGGTAGCCCCTAAGTGCAAACGGAATATCTGTCAATCGTTCACTTCGGTAATTGATGCCTGAGTTTCCTTTCTCGGTGATATTAAACTCTCCTTTTAGCTCAAAATCAGCGGGTTGCCCACCTTTCCAAATAATAAAAGAGTTGGTTTTGAGGATGGTGCTTGGGGTGATTTCGCCTACCAAATTGCCGTTTTCTACTCGCCAGTAGGTGGGGTCGCCTTCCCAATTATTGAGGGTTTTTCCATCAAAGATTTCAACAAAGCCTTTTTCGCTGCTTTGACTGGTACTGGTTACTTTACAACCCAAAAACAGCGCAATTAACGCAAGCCCAAGCGGCACTATTTTTATTTTATTTTGTGTAATCATGGATGATGTAGATTTACAATTTGGGTGAAGCTTATTTGTTTTTTTGTTGAAGAAATAAATGAACGCCTTTCTTGTTAGCAGATACGATATCGGGCAAGTGGTCGCCATTCATGTCTTCTACTACGATGTGTAGCCCCACGCCTGAGTTGTTGTCTATTTGATGGGGAATCCAAGTGGGCGTTGCGCCGGGTTTAAACTCAAACCAATACAGCACTGCGGGTTCAAACTCGCCAGGGTCTTTGCCATTGTGGGCAAAATATCTTTTGCCTGTTATGATGTCTCGTTGGCCATCGCCGTTGATGTCGGTCAAACCAACCCCATGCGTTTGCGAAAATGCTTTGGTGATTTCATGCTTTGTCCAAGTTGGTGTCCCTTGTGCGTCTTTGCCTTGTTGGTGCCACCAAATACCGTAAGTGTGCGCCGATGCACTGAGTACATCCTTTAATCCATCCTGATTTACATCCAAGAGGTACATTTGTGAGCAGTCTTCTCCCCAATTAGCTTTATGAAAAGCCCAGTTGGGCTGCTTACGGTCAATTGGGGCTTCCCACCAGCCTTCTTTAATCATTACGTCGAGTTTGCCATCGCCATTAATGTCTTCTACGCCCAAGCCATGCGTGTATTTGTGTGTGCCGGGGATGTTACCTTCACTTATTACGAAGCGTTCCCAGTCGGTTGCACCTTTTTGGCTTGGACTTTTCAGCCAAACAATCTGCTTGGCTTCGGGGTCGTTGCCCACCAAGTCAGCACGGCCGTCACCATCAAAATCCCCAAAATAAGGTGACTCATTGCCAAACGATTTCAGAATAAGGTGTTCTTTCCAGTGGCCAGGTTTGTTCTTAGGGTTTTCGTGCCATACTGCTGCTGCCCCAGGAATGTCTATGCGTATGAGGTCTGTCCAACCGTCTTGGTTGACATCCATACTAAAATTCAAGAACGAATTGCTATACCCGCCATTGACGGTAAACGTATCTCCTTTGGCTATTTCGTGGCGTTGCCAGTCGGGAGCTTCAAACCAAAATGCGCCCGCCATGATGTCCTTTTTGCCATCTTTATTGATATCGCCAACGGCCACGCCTTCCGAAATGAATAGTTTGGTAATTGTTTGCTTACTAAAACTTACTTGTCTTCCTGTTTGGGCAAAGCACGACATACTCAACAACAAGACAGGTATCATCAAGAATATCCTTACATGGTTTTTCATAACTTTATTCAACAAATGGCATACTGCTTGATTATCAAGATTTTATTTTGAGCAGATAAGCTACTTAAGCGTACTATCGCTCAAATATCAAAAAATGACTATTAGTAACCGTCCTACACTCACCTGCTTTTTGTCCAAAAAAATCCCCTAAATGTAAAATTATTTCATGGACTTTCCTGTAAAAATCCTTGGCCTAAAAGTAAAATACGTTAAAAATCACTGATTATAACCCCAGTCATTTGCTTTGGTTGCCAGATATAAAGAATCGCACAAGCGACCCATCCGAATATTGATATATTGGGTCGCTTGTGCGATAAGAAAGATTTGTAGAAGCTATTGGGTTAGTAAGCCACAGCGCTATTTATTCATAATATGAATGTTGTTAGTAATGTTGAGCCTATCAGGAAAAGCTATCTGTCTAAAAGGGTGGGAGAATTTATTGGTAAACCTACC
>JBGAVQ010000350.1:0-5209 GCA_044228045.1 Spirosomataceae bacterium | reverse complement strand
CAAAATAGATAGTCAAACTTGGCAAGGAAAACTCATTTCTCGCTTAGTAGTATTGGCCACAACCGCCGAAACCCCTGTTATTTTGGTTTGTGGAACATTGCAGGAAGTAGAAAGTATTGCAGCACAAGAAGGGGTTATTTTTGCCACATCCATTTTGAATCAACCCATGACCTTAGAAAAAGCATTGACAAATGCGATGGGATTAGTTGAAAACCAAGGTCTTTTGTTGGGAAAGTTGCTGAGTAAACTACACTGAAATAATTTACGATTGGCGATTTTGGATTGACGATTTGGATTGAATACCAGTGATTTACGCTTTTGGATTGATTATCAATAATTTAGGATTGGATTTTTACGCAATACCTATGGTGTTTTTAGCCAATAATGCCCTGAAATAGATTGTTATAACTTGCTGATAACGAATGATTTAACTAATTAAAAGTCAGCAGACTTGAATCGCACGGCGAACCGTCGGGGTTTTTAATACTATTTTGGTAATAAGATTAAGCACCCAATTTAAACAGACAAAGTCGCCTCCTTCAAGACGACTTTGTCTGTTTTATATTCAAACAAAATTGGTTTGCAAACCCTATGCTATGGATTCATGGAAAATTTGTTTTTAAATTTCGCAAACCATTTTCTTTCGAGTATAAATGGTCTTACTTAGCAGGCTTCTTGAACACAGAATCGTTCACCTTGCCGTTGATGGTGATTTTGTTCGTAATGAAGGTAATTACACCCATCTGTGGGTTTGTCATTTCCATCGTATTTGCAAACTTGATACCTTCTACCTCTTTGTAATCAGAAAAAGAAATTTCACCCTCCTGACCATTTATGCTGGCTTTTACTTTGCTTAGTAAATAAGTATTGGCATCCAAGTATTCATCTATGGCTTGACCGTCTTTTGTAGTTACTTTGAGGTGGTATGTGTCTTTCTTGTCCACTTTTTCTTTTCCAATCAGCTCTACTTTATTTCCTTTTTCTTTATAATTGACCAGCTCCCCAAACGGATCAAGTTGACCTATTTGTTGTTTCACTTGATCGGCGGGCATGTCTTCGGGATCGCCTGTTCCACCCATCATGGTTGGGCGAATCATCCAGCCAGTAGTGCCATCTACTACTTGAACCATGGAGTTGCCCATTACCGACGACTCTGAACGCAGTGACTTGCCAACTAATATTGTGGTGGTACTTGGAATCTCCATGCCTTGTACAGAAAGTGACCGCTCAGTGATAAGGGTGCTTACTCCCTTTAATTTGTCTATGCCACCCAAGGCAGCTACGTGTTTGTCAACGATTTCATCTACTGTTTGGGCGTAAGCACCAACTGAGATAAAAGCTGCTACCGTAGCAGCAAAAAGTTTGTTCATTTTCATTTTGTAAGTCGAAGTTATGGTTAAAATACTTTATTTACTGAACGGTTGATAATGCGTAAAGGCTTGATTATTAGTGTTCAACAGAATTCCACCAAGAGATAACCGCTTTTATTTACTGCCGAGGTTGTCCACCAGGAGCAGGACTTGTTCCCTGACCGCTGCCATCGCTTTTTACATCGTCATTATTCACTGAGCGGGCTTTCTTTTTTGGTGCATCCATGGTCATTTTTCCAATCTTGTAAGTAAATGTCAAGCGAATGCCTCGGTTGTAGAGATAAATATTGCTTACCTGATTAAATTGAGGCGAATTGAGCTCAGTATGAATATTGAAACGATTTGCGAGGAAGTTCTCGGCAGCAATTCCTAAACTTCCTTTTTTATTCTTGAAATCTTTCTTCACGCCTACTGTATAAAACCCAAAACCTCCCTGACGACCTTGTAACTGTACTTGGGAGCCTTGCAAAAACCCGAATGCTTGTGCTCCCCAACCATTGCTAAATTGAGCTTGCGAAAACACCCCACCGCTGAGGTTAAAGCCTGAGTTCGTAAAGTTTTCTGAAACGCCGTTATTTCCCAAAGTCTGTCCGCTTAGTGTTGAGTAAAACAGGTTTGAAAACAACCCAATGTTGATTTTAGAGGTCACGGCTACGTTGGCAAAAATGTTGGTTCCATAAGCATGTTGGCGGCCAATGTTTTCGTAAGTAGTAATGATGGCACCAGCCAGTGTATCAGATGGGTTTCGCACTTGCGTGATGGCATTGTTGGTTACTCGCCCAAAGAAAGTGGCGTTGATAAATGTTTTCTTAATGGTTTTGCTCAATCCTAACTCAAAATTATTGGTCAGTTCAGGTCGTAATGAAGGATTCCCAATCGTAATATTTTGAGGGTTGGCGGAGTTGAAGTTAGGATTTAACTGTTGAAGGCCGGGCCGTTGGATTCGTCGGTTGTAACCCAATTTCACGGTAGTACCCTTAAAGGTTTTGGATGCATTGAAACTCGGTACTAATACACCATAATTGCCAATACCAATAGGGCCACCTTCACGAGTGCTGGCATCAATAAAGGTATGTTCGTAGCGTAGTCCACCTTTGAACGTGTAACGTTTTTTGTTGGTAAACGTGTACGAACTATAACCCGCAGCAATATTTTGATGGTAAATCAACTCACCAGCAGGCTGATTGATTTCGGTAGTGAACTCACCCGTAGAGCCAGACAGCAAGTAACGATAGTCGCTATTGACCTGACGAAAAATGCCTTTGCCACCGAATTCAACCAACTGGTTTTTCTTGATAGGTGTCTGATAATCAGTCTGAAAGGTAAACTCTTGATTCACGTTTAAGTTGAGGTTGCGTTGGCGACTTGTCAGATTGCCACTACTGTTCAGCAAATCAGCGTCGAAGTTATTGGTCAAGTCATTGCGGCTATACAGCGTCGAAATGCTCCATTCCTGCTGGGGTTTATAGGTATGCAAGTAGTCCACATTCATATCTACTGTTCCTGACAAGTTTTCGGCATCTACATTTCTACTTGATGTTAATCCTTGCACACCGTTCGTAAACAACTGAGTGATTAAATCTTGTTGACTTTTCATGTTGCGTACACCATAGCGTACCCCTGCTGTTAGGCTTTGATTTTTGGCCAAATCATAATCAAATCCTAAATTGTACTGCCCAAATACCCCTTGGCTGTAACCGTCGCCAGTTTGGCGAGTTAGGGTTGTTTTTCCGTTAACAATACTGGTCTGGTCAAGACTGGTGCGGGTAATGGTATTATAATTAGCACGCCCAAACCCACCGAGTGTAACGCCTGCTTTTCCTTTGCGATAACTACCGTTGAGTGAAAGCATAGAACCTCGGTTGCCCACGCCCGAATCTAAGTTGAGGTTCATGCCTTGCAGGCTATTCTTTTTGGTAATAATGTTGATGATTCCGCCTGAGCCTTCGGCATCGTATTTGGCCGATGGGCTGGTAATGACCTCCACGGTCTTTATCTGGTCGGCAGGAATTTGTTTCAAGGCATCAGCTACGCTACTGGCAATAATCGTGCTGGGCTTATTGTTAATCAAAACTCGAATGTTTTGACTACCTCTTAGCGATACATTACCGTCCAAATCCACAGTAAGCATAGGTACTTTGCGTAAAATGTCGGTGGCATCACCGCCTTTTGCGGTAAGGTCTTTATCGGCATTATAGACCAAGCGATCCACTTTTTCTTCGATGAGTGTAGCCTGACCTGTTACTACTACTTCGTCCAACATCTTTACGTTAGGACTGAGTTTGATAACGCCCAAATCAAGCTCTTGTCCTTTGGCTAAGACAATGTTATCAAAAGTTTTATTTTGAAATCCGAGGAATGAAATTAACAATTTGTACTCACCAGCTACTAATTTAGGAAGGATGAATTTGCCTTTTTCATCGGCCATTGTTCCATTTACAGCTTTGCCATCGGCTTTATTATAGAGTGCTATGCTCGCAAATTCAACAGCTTTGGTGGCAGCGGAATCTATTACATAACCTGTGATTTTGGCATTGCCTTTGGGGGTTTGGTCGCCTACTGTGCCGGGTAGTGCTTTGGGTTGAGTAGTACCGCCCATGCCTGGAAACTGGGCGAATACTGGTTGTAGAAAACTTGTGACAAACAAGGTAACAACGAGAAGAATAGAAGTCTTTTTCATGGTTTTGGTTTTAACGCTACAAAGTTGTAACAGAACCCAATCACCCGAAAAACAAATAGGATAAAGTATAGAATCTGACGGATGGACGTACGTTATTTTAACATGAATAGTTTTTAATGGGTATTGTTCACCTACAAAAAGACGAATGAGGCTGCGAGTCCCATTCGTCTTAATAATCATATTCAAAGTATTCTGAGCTATAAAAGCCCAAAACAGAAGAGCTAACTACCAGCGTACCAATTTAAACTCCCAATCGGGTACTACTTTTCGCATTTCTACCAAATCATCACGTTTGGTAAGTCCGCAATCTAAATAGTTTTGGTGAAGTTTTGCTAAGGCTGGTTTGTCAAGTGTTACGCCTAAACCTGGTTCTGTTGGTACAGCTACTGCTCCATCTTCAAACCTGAAACGTCCTTGTGTAATTACCTCATCAGATTGCCAAGGATAATGTGTATCTAAGGCATATTTGAAGTTAGGAATTGCCGCCCCCAGATGCACCATTGCCGCCAATGAAATGCCCAAGTGACTATTTGAGTGCATGGATAAATCTCTCCCGAAGGTTTCGCAAATAGCTGTAAGTGTCATAGAGGCACGTAAGCCACCCCAAAAATGATGGTCGCTCAAAATAATATCTTCTGAACCAATGGCAATGCTATTGGGAATGTCGTCAAGCGAAGTTGTACACATATTGGTAGCAAGCGGCGTTTTGAGGGCTTTCCGCACTTTTGCCATGTTTGCTTGTCCACGGGTAGGGTCTTCCAAGTATTCAATAATCCCTTCCATTTCAAGGCCATATTTAATAGACGTTTCGACTGTCCAAAGGGCATTGGGGTCAATGCGTAACGGCACGTCGGGACCAAAAGCTTCCCGCAAGGCAAACATAGCATCTACTTCTTGCCGAGGTTCAAACACACCACCTTTTAACTTGATGGATTTAAACCCAAATTCCTTACACATGGCTTGTGCTTGTGCTACAATCTCGGTTGGATTTAAGGCACTGGCTTGACGTGCTGCTGCCCAGCCTGTGGCATTAGGGTCTGTTCCGAACGCCAATTCGCCACCTGCTCCTTCATATTTATAGAAAAGATACGCCGAAAAAGGCACCGCATCTCGGCGTTTCCCACCCAATAAATCTACTATGGGGCGATTAACAATTTTA
>JBGAVQ010000349.1:0-5257 GCA_044228045.1 Spirosomataceae bacterium | reverse complement strand
GGTTTAGGGTCAGTAGGATTCATTTTTGTCATTTTACTTTAATAATCCAATAATCTTGTCCTCCACGGCTATTTTCTGATTTGTCAAAGCCAGCATTGGAGGTTGAAGTGCCGCCTAATATGAAACCGCCATCAGGGGTAGCTTTAATTTCTGTCTGAAAATCATAATTAAGTCCTCCAAAAGTTTTATCCCATAGTTTTTGACCAGTACCTGAGATTTTCAGTAGCCAATAATCACGATCACCTCGATTGTTATCCGATTTGTCATTTGAACTACTTGAAGATGAACCTCCGCCTATCATAAAGTTGCCATCTACTGTTTGTAGCAATGCATCTACATCATCGTCACCTGCACCACCAAAGGTTTTATCCCATTGCTTAGTACCACTTGCATTGATTTTGACAATCCAATAATCTCTACCACCTTTGTTATTCTCACTTTTTTCAGAAGAAATACTTGATTCAGACCAACCTCCTAAGAGAAATCCAGCATCATCTGTAGATATAGCTACTTGAAGTTCATCCTTATCAACTCCTCCATAAATTTTATCCCATTGTTTAACCCCATTTGCATTGATTTTCACTACCCAAAAATCACTAAGCCCTCGACTGTTTTCATTTTTTTCATTGGAGGCATTAGAACTGGAATAGCCTCCTAATAAAAATCCTCCATCAGATGTTTGGCATATGTTGACGAGTATATCTTCTGACGTTCCTCCAAAGGTCTTATCCCATTGTTTTGTGCCGTCTGAAGTGACTTTCACAATCCAGTAATCATTCCCTCCACGATTACCTTCCGTTTTCTCTCCTGAAATGGTTGAACTTGACCAACCTCCTAACAGAAAACCACCATCAGTAGTTGGCGATACTGTTTGTAAAGCATCCGTGTTGTTTCCTCCAAACGTTTTGTCCCACAGTTTAACTCCACTGGAATTAATTTTCATTATCCAGTAATCCACGTCTCCTCGACTATTCACTGTTTTTTCATTTGAAATATTAGAATTAGACCAACCAGCAACCAAGAAACCTCCATCTGCAGTAGGCAAAATAGTTGATAAAGCATCAAATGCAGTACCACCATAGGTTTTATCCCACATTTTTACACCATCTGAATTCACTTTTATAATCCAAAAGTCACTACTTCCACGACTGCTTTCTGATTTCTCTCCTGAACTATTAGAAACAGAACTACCTGCTAATAAATAACCACCATCTGATGTTGCGAGCATAGTACTAAAACTATCACTTTCGCTCCCTCCATACGTTTTATCCCAAATCTTATAGACCCCATTAAGCACAATCTCTTGGTTAAGTGTTGCCTTATCGTTGCAAGTGGTCTGAGCTTCGGCTATTACTGTATAAGTGCCTCCACCGGGTAGCAAAATGTTGATAGGGTTGGTAGCGGAGGCTTGTGTTTGTGTTAGCACGGTGCTACCACTTACTACTTTCCAAGTTACTTGTCCAGTTATTTCACTGGTGTTTCCTGCTAAGGAGAGCGTATATTTTAAAGGATTGGTCGCATCACCAGTTGCTGTAATATTCGTCGGTTTCTGGCAAACCCGCTGTACGTTGATAGGAGTATTGAGGCTTATATTGTCTTGGCAAAGCGTTTTGGCTTCCAGCAATATGTTGTAGTTGCCATTTTGAGAAAAAGTAAAACTAGCTATTGGGTTTGTAACGGTGCTGGTTAGAGTAGTTACTAACTCTCCTGTGGCCTTTTGTATCTTCCATGTCAATTGGCCTGAAATATCGGCTAAGAATCCATTGATGGTAAACGTATATTTGAACGCATCGGTAGCGTCTACGGTTGCCGTAATACCCGTAGGTTTTTGACAGGTTTTCAGCGTTTTATCTGGCGGCAAATCAAATTCACATGAAAAAAAGATTACACTTATGATTGTGTAATAGAGATAAAATCGTATAACCATTGTACTTTGTTTTAATCAAAAGTTTGAAGTAATTTGTTTTTATCTTACTTTCACCTAATCAAATTGAAAAGGCACTTATATGGAAACGCTTGTTATTGAACTTACTAATCGGAAAGCCTTAGCCCTATTGCAAGACCTCGAAGACCTCCAACTCATTAAGGTTATCAAAAGAGAAATTTTTTCTACATCAACAGATGTGCCTCTGCCTTTGTCGTATCCACATCTCGACTATCAAAAACACAGTAAAATCATCAATTTTGAGGTAGAAATCAGCCCTGAATTGGAAGAGATACGGCTCTTTGACTCAGACACAGATTCCGTTTCAATTGTAAATGAACTTCGTAAAACTGCTTGGCACTAATGCTTTTGCTGGACACTAATTTTGTAATTGATTATCTTCGTCAGAATCCTGATATGATTGCTTTTGTGCAACAACACACAAAGCAAAATTTGGCATTAAGCCCTATTGTTGTCATGGAAATTTATCAAGGAGCGACAAATAAACGTGTCTTACAGTACATCAAAAAAGAACTCAATGGTTTTGTATTGCTCGAACTCAATCAATCCATTACAGAACTTGCCCTTCAGCTTTATGAAAACTATGTGCTTTCACAAGGTTTGAGTATTCCTGATGCCTTCGTTGCTGCGACAGCATTGATATATGACTTAGAATTACGCACGTTCAATCTCAAAGATTTCCGGTTTATCCCTTCCTTAGTTGCTTCTGATAGCCTCAATTAAGGATTGTATTCATAAACTGACCCCGGAAAACTTACAAAACCTCGCTGACCCACTGCAAATCCAAAGGTATCGTCTCGTCCATCAAAGATAAAATCGGTCTTTCTTGTCCAACTATTTGCGTTAGGGTCATAGGCATAAAAATCTCGAAAATACGTAGAACTGTTTTTGCCAAGGCCAACATACCCTAAAGTATTATTTTTGGGAATAGAAAAACCCACTGCTGAATACCTTGTTGAACCAGGAAAAGAAGTCTTAGCCGTCCATTTGTTGGTGATAGGGTCATACTCCCAAAAATCTTTAAAGTAAGCATTCTGACTCAGATTGAGGTTATAAACCCCAATGCCCATATATCCTTTGGCATTGATGGAAAAACCTACGCCAAAAGCAATGCCTAAAGTGGTAGGGAGGTCCGTTCTACGAGTCCAAGCATTGGCATTGGGGTCGTATTCCCAAAAGTCTTTAAAATAGGTAATTACGCCATTTTTGAGGCTTGTGAGTCCTCCTCCTACATATCCTTTGTTATTGATAGAAAAAGCCATAGCACCAAAACGTGCCTCGCCAGATAGACTTGTCTTTTGTGTCCACACATTCTTAGCTGGATCATACTGCCAAAGGTCATTTTTTTCGATAGTAGAGCCATAACCAGCACAAACATAGCCATTGTCGCCAAGGGCAAAAGCAACGGCATTGGTACGAGCTTCGCCTGGAAAATCCGCCAATCGTTTCAATTGTCCAGTAGCGGAATCATACTCGTAAAACTCTGTTAGTCTTTTGCCAGTGGTGGGTTCATAACCACTTCCTATGTAAGCTTTTGTGCCAATATTAAACGTGAAACAATTACCCCTTGCAGTTGGAAAGCCAATATAGTTTCGTAGCGTCCAACTATTGTCGGGTGGCAATACATTTACCTTGGTTTCAAGTATCACTTTTTCACTACAAGCCGTTGTGGATTCAGCAATGATTGTGTGTGTACCGTCCACTAAAGTTGCTGTATTTACTGAGAAGAGTTGGTTAGTTGTTAAAGTAGATTGTGAAACCACTAAATTGGTAGGGCCAAGCAGTTTCCAAGAAATAGAGCCACTCAGGTCTGATAATGTGCCGTTTAAAGAGAAATTATAAACTCGATTATCAGCAGTACTTGGGGTATATACAACGCCTAATGGTTTCTGACAGATTTTCAATGTCTTGTCTATCGGCAAGTCAAATTGGCAAGCATCTACAAAAATAAGAATACCTGCTATCCAAATTAAGCGTGTGTAAGTCAATATAAACAGATAAGTGCTTTTCATAGCTCGCAAAAGTTAAAATTTATACCGTACAGCTAAACCTACACCTTGTGAAGCAGGCTTTAAAGAAATATTCTGACTTCGAGGTTTGCTGGGAGCGGCTAATAAGAAAACCTCCAAAATACCTGCCCCAATTGCCCCACCTAAACAAACATAATACAAACCTTTTGAGTCTTGATTTCTTTGCGCTTCTGTGTAGGCGGTTCTCCACTGATCGTAGCCTGCTTGGTTTGTAATAACTCCGTCTTGGTCTGCGTCCACTGCATTTCCTACTGCATTTAGGGCATCAAGCGAAGTTTGGAAATCTTTATGAATCAAGTATGCTTGCGCCCCTGCGCCTATCCCTACGATGGCGGTTGCTATTTTTAAACCGATTCGTCTGTTTAGACCTGTTGGTTGGTTAGGCTCTTCAGTAATTGGTGTATTTGTGGGTTGCTTAATAGTTTCTGGCACTTTTTGAGCCTCTTTTTTTTGTTCTTCTTGTTTGGCTATTTGAGCCAATCGGGTTTGTTCATCCTTTTTAGCTTGCTCGTCTTTTCGGGTCTGTTCTTCTTTCTTGGTTTGTTCTTCTATTTGCCTCACAAACTGCTCACAGTTTTGTATTTGAAGTGTAAGGGTCGTTTTCTTTTCAGCATATTTTAGTGCTTCTTGATACCGAGTTTTGGCATCTGCATACTGTTTTTGTTCGTATAGTTTGTTACCTTCTTCTTCCCAATGGTCGGCAAGTTGCTTTTTGGTAACTGGGTCTTCAGGGTTAATAACCAATATTTGCCTTAGTAAATCAACTGCTTCTGCTCCTTTATTGAGGTTTTGAGCGGCAGTGGCTCGTTGTTTCAAGATAACCGCTTGATTGCAGGCACTAACTCGGTTTTTGGAATAGTTATCATTCGAGAAGCCAGGAACTTCTAAGCAGTTTTCGTATTGCTTGCGAGCTCTTTCATAGTCGCCTTGTCTAAATAAGTCATCACCACGTTTTTTATAGCGGTCGTACTCCTCATCAATAACAAAAGAAAAAGCGTTCTTTTTCAAAGGGCGTGCCGTGAGTTCGTATCCTACAAATAGGCAAACGATAAAGGAAAGTAATGTTAATCGCATGGTCAGAATTTGTTATTAATTGCTCAATATATTACACTCTTTTAGTTGTTTGCGTACTTCGGGGGTATCGTTCAGTGACTGTGCCACTTGATACCATGCTTTTGCCGCCTCGTAGTCTTCGGATGCAAAAATTTTATTCGCTTTTACCAAATACTTATTATAATTAACGGCTGCTTTTGTTGTTAAAAGGCCATTCTTATCTGCCAAT
>JBGAVQ010000348.1:0-5262 GCA_044228045.1 Spirosomataceae bacterium | reverse complement strand
TATACATTTGCCTAATCTGTCCATTCCTCTAAACCTGCTGTAATCATGTTCAAAAAACCTTCTCAGTCCTTCAAGCTATCAATTAGTTTGCTTGTTTGCTTTTTGATTACTATTCTCATTACCAATGTTCAAGCCCAAGTAGGGGTAGGAACCAAGCCTCCAAAGAAAGCCGAAGTGCTGTTTGATGGCTCTCGTGAAATGCTTGATGAAAAGTGGACGTATTGGGAAGGCTCCCCTCGCTTTGCTGCCAAGTTGCCCATCAAGTGGTTTATTGTAAAAGATCCTGTGGATGCAGGTACGGCTGTCAATACCAACGACCCGGCGGCGGCTGGTGGTAAGTATGGTGCTGCTGATATTGTAACCAAGCAAGCCTATCGGGATTTTCGCCTGCATGTTGAGTTTTACATTTCTAAACCAGGTGGTAACAGTGGGGTGTATCTCCAAAACCGTTACGAAATTCAGGTGCTTGATGGCGACACTACCTCGCACGGTATGGCAGCAGTCATTAACGAAACGCCTTCGCCCTATCATGTTTACAACGGTGTGGGCAAGTGGAATTCGTATGACATCATGTTTAGGGCTGCTCGATTTGAAAACGGCAAACTGACCGAGAAGGCAATGGTTACAATGTATTTTAATGGAAAAAAAGTACATACCAATCAGAAAATCAGCCAAGTATGGGGAGGCCCCAACTCAGGTATTGACGGCGGTAACAACGGAGGCAAAGGCATTACCGATACTCCTGGTGGCCTAAAACTACAAGCCGAAGGACATGACGTACTTTACCGAAACATCTGGATTCAGCCCTTAGATTTGAAGAAAGCAGATACTAATTTTTAAGTGAATTATTGATGTTTTCCCTCGGTCTGGCTATGCACTCCAGTTGTACACAGACCGAGGATTTTAGGTTCTATTGTTACACAAGCCATGAAATTATAAGGCGAATAAGGAATACTTTTTCACCTTTTTAGAAACTTTTATTACACTTCATGAAACAAATTCTACTTAGTCTTTTGGTTTTCAAGAGTATCTTTTCGTTTGCTCAAGATGCCGAAATTTTCAAGCCTGATTCGGCCAAAAAAGAACTCTCTTTTGGTTTTCAAGAGTATCTTTTCGTTTGCTCAAGATGCCGAAATTTTCAAGCCTGATTCGGCCAAAAAAGAACTCGAAGCCACGCAAATTTCTACGTCATTACGCATTGATGGACTACTGAACGATGCCGAATGGAAAAAAGCTAAAGCCTCGCCACGATTTACTCAAATTGAACCATTTCAAGGCAAAGACCCAAGGAATGAAACTGATGTAAAGGTGTTGTTCAATCGTCAATATCTCTATTTTGCTATTTTTGCCCGTGACTCTTTGGGTAAAAAAGCCATTCGAGCCACTGATTTTAAGCGGGATTTTAATATCCGGCAACATGACTTTGTTAGTTTGGTCTTTGACGGTTTCAACGACAAACGCAATGCCATGTCTTTGGCAACCAATCCTTATGGTGTTCAGCGAGACTTGTTGTCGTTTGATGACCTTTATTACGATGCCGACTGGGACGGACTTTGGCGTGTGCGTACCAGCCGAACCGACTCGGGCTGGGTGGCCGAAATAGCGATTCCGTGGCAAACTTTACGCTATCCCAAAACCACTGAAACCATCCAAAATTGGGGCATAAATTTGCAACGAACTCGGCGATTGACTAATGAAGTATCTTCTTTGTCACCCTATCCACGCTCATTTAGTGTATTAAGGATGGATTATGCAGGCATTTTGAAAAACCTGCAGCCTCCGCCGCCGAAGCCAAACGTTCGGATTCAGCCGTATTTTTTGACTTCTTATGACCATTACAAAGGCTTTGACCCCAGCGTAAAGCCCGAAGAAACTAACTATAAGCTGGGCGGTGAACTCAAATGGGCAATCAGCCCAAACGCTGTGTTGGACTTGACGACCAATACCGATTTTGCCCAAGCCGATGCTGACCGACAGGTCAATAATGTCACTCGGTTTTCAGTGTTTTTTCCAGAAAGAAGGCAGTTTTTCTTAGAAAATGCTTCGCTATTTGGGGTAGGCGTGGGGCCTAATGCTGACTTGTCGGGTGGTTCTATGCGAGTGCAACCCTTTTTTAGCAGGCGCATCGGTTTGGACGATTTTGGCAACCCGATTCCGATAGATGTTGGCGGGCGGTTTGTTTATCGTTCGCTCAAGAAGAACTATGGGGCTATTTTGATGCGCCAACGGGAGTCGGAAAGCACGCCCGGAACTAACTTTTTTGTAGGACGATTCTCTAATAATTTTGGCAAACAAAACCGAATTGGTGGACTACTAACCATCAAAAACCGCCCCGACGCAACCCAAACTACGGGAGCAATTGATGGCTTTTTTAGGTTAGGCGAATCTCACTCGCTCAATACCATGGCGGTTTATTCAGGCTCTACCAATGGCAAAAAAGGGTTTGCGGGTTTTGCACAGTACTATTATACCAGTAACCAGTGGAAACTGTGGTGGACGCAATCAGTTGTTACAAAGGACTTTAACCCCGAAATGGGCTTTGTTTCTCGTAACGATGTAATAGGTACTACGCCAGGTATTTTTTGGTATAATCGGGGCAACTGGCTTCCGTTTAAAAAAATGATTCGAGCTTTTGAACCAAGCCTCATTACGGAGTTTTATCACCAAGCCTCTACGGGCAAACTCATTGAACGACAATTGAATTTTAACCCAATATGGGTCAATTTTCAAAGCGGAGGCTTTTTCGGCTATTTGGTAAACCCTACCTTTCAGCGCCTCACCGAGGCCTTTGCGCCACTTGGTGTTAGCATCAAAGAGGGTGATTATCACTATACTACGCATCAGATATATTATAGTACCGATCAATCCAAAATCCTGAATCTATTTATAAATTACTCGTTTGGTACTTATTTTGATGGCAAACTCAACTCAGCAGATTACCGATTACAGTTTGCGCCAATCCCGCATTTTTCGATTACCGGGCGTTTTAACCGAAATCATTTCAAGGAAGTAGGCGAAAACAAAACAACTACAAAAGTTGATTTGTATGCCATTGAAGGACGTTTAGCCCTAAATCCTCGCCTGCAATTGATTGGTTTCTATCAGAAAAACTCACAGAATAATGCTGACAATTACAACATACGGCTCTCGTGGGAATACCAACCGCTTTCGTATATTTATGTGGTTTACAATCACCGGGGCTTTGACAACTTGCAACAACGCAAACAAACCGAAGACCACGTAATTGCTAAAATTAGTTATTTGAAGCAGATTTGAAAAGAAAATAAACCTTAAAAACCATGCCTCACATCCCCTTAGAAAGCCATTTGCCAGGCATTACTGGCTTACTCGAATACCGCCAAGATTCGGCTAAACCGATTCGTGAACTAACACAATTGCTCCTGCGTGGCGAGTCCACCCTTACCGAAGGCGAGCGAGAGCTGATTGCATCTTTGGTTTCAGCTGGCAATGAGTGCACTTTCTGTATGACCGCTCATACTGCTGCTGCCAATATTTTGTTGGGTGAGTCTGAAACCTGTGAATTGGTAAAACAAGATTTTGAAACTGCGCCCGTAAGCGACAAAATGAAGGCATTGCTGGCGATTGCAGTACAAGTGCAGAAAAACGGCAAAAACGTGCGCACCCCTCACATAGAGCGTGCCAAAAATGCAGGTGCTACTGACCGTGAGATTCACGATACAGTATTGATTGCTGCACTGTTTTGCCTTTACAATAAATATGTGGACGGCTTGGCAAGTGTAACCCCCACAGAACCAGCCTTTTACCAACGACTTGGCGAGCGCATTACGAGCATTGGCTATAACCGCATGCCTGGTGGATATGAGCAGTTGAAGAAAGAATTTTAGCCAGCCAGTCACAAACTGAATCGGTATGATTTTTGGTTATATAATTTTACTTTGATATTTTTGGCTTTTACTCTTTAAACCTGTTTACTTACTCTTCTTTGAAACGCCTCGTCTCCATCGTGCTGTTGGTACTCTTGTTCTACAACATGGGGGGATTTTACTTTCAATATGTGGTAGAAAGTTATTACGCCGAAAAGGAACTCTATCAACAAGTTAGCACAAGTTTGCCCATAGACGGCATGATGGAATTTAAGATTCCGCTGACGTGGTATCCTCAGCCCAATAGAGAAACCGAAAGAGTAGAAGGTCAGTTTAAGTACAATGACCAAATTTATAACAAATACGAACAACGGATTCATGGTGATACGCTTTACTTAGTGTGTTTTAGCAATGTGTATCAGCAAGCCATTGAGCAAAGCCTTTTTGATAATATCCAAGATAATATTTTGGATGACAATAAAGCACCATCACAGGGCAAATCAGGCAAAATCTTAAAACTCTCGCTTACAGAATATTTACAAACAGCAACCCGAAAACACAATTTTCAGGCAATTGATTGGGCCGAATGTTACACCCCAATTCTCTTTAAATCAACTCATTACTTGGCTTTTTGCCCAGACATAACCAGCCCTCCTCCGCAGGTATAATCTTACTTCTTTTTTGATAGGCATCTTCCTTTCCGGAAGCTAACGGCGCTATGTTTACACATAAAGCTGCTGGGCTATTCATTTATCTATTTAACGACTTCGTTTGACAGACAAAACCATTGCAACCCCGATGTTCAGCGAGGTTGGCAGATAGCTATGGTTTTTGTCAGAAACGTTGTCTTTCCATCATAACACTCATGCTAAATTGGGCCAAATGCCTTATTAGTGTGCAGTGATAACTCATTGTATTCACATGAAAAAAACATATTTACTGATTCTATTACTGTTGTGCTCGTTGTTTTCGTTTGCGCAACAAATTACCGGAACCATCACCGATGACAAAACTAAAAAGCCATTGTCGGGGGTGACTATTAGTCTCAAAGGGAAAAACACAGGTACTGTTACCAATTCACAAGGGCAGTTTTTGCTCAAAACTTCGGCAAGTTTACCAGTTACACTCGTTGTGTCAATGGTTGGATACGAACGCCAAGAACTTGTAGCAAAAGATGCTTCACCACTGACAATTGCCCTTAAAGAAGGCGTGGAACAACTCAATCAAGTGGTGGTGTCGGCTTCAAGGGTCGAAGAAAACATTTTGCGTTCGCCCGTCAGTATCGAAAAAATGGACTTACGAACCATTCAACAAACGGCTTCACCTAATTTTTATGATGCGCTCAACAATTTGAAAGGGCTCGATATGGTAACAAGCAGCCTTACCTATAAGCAAATCAACACCCGTGGATTTAACA
>JBGAVQ010000347.1:0-5271 GCA_044228045.1 Spirosomataceae bacterium | reverse complement strand
GTCTTCTTCGAGCATAATCCGAATTACCTTTTTCCACTCAGGCACATCCGTAGCTGCATTGAGTTCAATAGAATATGCTGTGTTTGGAAACAACGGGTAATCGCCTGAGCCAGGTACGCCACCTTGCTGGTCCCACATACCAATGGTAGGGCCGGCAGCGTGGCCATGCACGCCAATGGGGTGCGTGTAGATAGAAGCCGTAATGCCTTCTTTTTTAGCTTGGTCTAAGGCAGCCAATAGCATTTGATTACCTGATTTACCTGTTTTGAACTGCTCGGTCAGAATATCCTGCAAGCGATTGCCGTTCCGAAAGGCTTTTTTGATAGATTCTGGCACTTCGGTTTCACCAGGTTTTAGCACGTAAGCGTGTTGCTGTTGGTCTGTATTGAGGCGTAGGTAGGTAATACCAAAGTCCACGTGCAGCAAATCGCCGGGCATAATTACCTGTTTGTTGGGGCGTTTTGAGAAGGTACGCAAATGGTCAAAGTTTTCGGGGTCAGCCCGTTGGATGTCCACCGTAGGATGAAACCACGTTTCCATACCCAAGTCGGTAATGCGCTGACGATACCACCATACCACGTCATCGGTAGTAGTAATACCTGGATGAATCACTTTCTCCGAAAACCCTTCTTGAATAATTTGGTGTGAAATCCGACAGATTTGTGGGTAAATAGCCATTTCTTTTTCGGAACGAGTTTCGAGCCAACCAACCGCCAATCGCTCTGCAGAACTGATGCGTTTTTGATAATCGGCAGGTAATTTCTCCATGAATTCTTTCTGTTCTGTAAATGTCAAGCCGTCGGCGTGGGCATAATTGGTTGAGAAATTCATTCCAATTTTTTTAGGGTTACGGTCTGTGATAATTTTTACTAACGCCTCCCATTGATTTGGGCGCACGTCAATATCCCAAGAGCCTTTTAGTAAATTGCCCACGTCATAACGAGCAATGGCAAGGCGTTCAATTCCGTCTTTTTCACCTTTGTCAAAAAAAACCATGATGGTACGTCGGCGGGCCGAGAGCCACGTACTGGGCAGCATGGTTTTTAGCACTGGGTCTTCGTTGTACTCTCGGCTGATAATCACCCACATATCTATTCCTTCTCGCCGCATCAGTTTGGGGAGCAGGTTGTTGAATCGGTCTTCTAAAATGTCATCTATTAAGGTAGCTCGTTCCCGTTCAGGTAAGATAACAGACATATCTTGCGAAAAGGTTGCGGAGGAAAGTAGAAATAGTAATAAAACAAGGCTGGACTTCAATTTTTTCATCAGGTTAAGTTGTTGATGGTTTGGATGCTTAAAAATAAGATTCTTCTTGTTAATTTTCTACAAAAACTGAGTTTTTAAACTTAACCAAAGCATAATCTGGTAGATTTTAGAGAGTAAAAAAGGCTTGATACATTTGCTTTGTAGTTCAACCTTAAAACAAACAAAACCATGTTCAATGTAAATTCACAAGACGAACTCGAGCTTGAAACCCTCGCTGCCCAAGCCGAAGAAGAAACAACAGAAGAAGCAGAAGAAACTGATGAGGAATTAGAAGAAGAAGACGAGGAGGAATTAGAAGAAGAAGACGAGGAGGAATTAGAAGAAGAAGACGAGGAGGAATTAGAAGAAGAAGACGAGGAGGAATTAGAAGAAGACGAGGAGGAATTAGAAGAAGATGAGGAGGAATTAGAAGAAGAAGAAGATGATGATGATGATGAGGAGGAGGAGGAGGAGGAGGAGAAATAACAAAAAATAGGCGGTTTGCAGACCGCCTATTTTTGAAAACGAGTAATCTCGTTTGACTATGTGTACTATATGCCTATGTGGTTACCAATTTAGCTTGAAGACCTTTATCTAATTCATCCAAAAACTCTTCGGTATAAAGATAATGCTCGCCGTGATTGACCTTGTTGCCATGAATACAAACGGCCAAATCTTTGGTCATTTTACCAGCCTCAACAGTCTCAACACACACATCTTCAAGGGCTTGGCAAAAATCTATCAATTGTTGGTTGCCATCTAATTTGCCACGGAAAGCCAAGCCACGAGTCCATGCAAAAATAGAAGCAATTGGATTGGTAGAAGTCGGCTTACCTGCTTGGTGATCACGGAAGTGGCGGGTTACTGTGCCGTGAGCAGCTTCTGCTTCCATAATGCTTCCGTCTGGCGTAATCAATACCGAAGTCATTAAGCCCAACGATCCAAAACCTTGTGCTACCGAGTCAGACTGCACGTCGCCGTCATAGTTTTTGCAGGCCCATACAAACTTACCATTCCATTTAAGTGCCGAAGCCACCATGTCATCAATCAAACGGTGTTCATATACAATACCAGCCGCTTTGAATTTATCAGCAAACTCAGCCTCAAAAATCTCTTGGAAAATATCTTTAAAACGACCATCGTACTTTTTCAAGATGGTGTTTTTGGTAGAAAGATAAACTGGCCAGCCTTTTTGCAAGCCAATGTTAAGGCAGGCACGAGCAAAGCCACGAATAGACTCGTCGAGGTTGTACATACCCATTGCCACACCACCGCTTTTAAATTGAAACACCTCATGCTCGATTACCGAGCCATCTTCGCCTTCAAATTTCATAGTGAGTTTACCTTTGCCCGGAACCACAAAGTCAGTAGCCCGATACTGGTCACCAAAAGCATGACGACCCACAATAATAGGGGAGTCCCAGTTAGTTACCAAGCGAGGAACATTCTGGCAAACAATTGGCTCACGAAATACCGTACCATCTAAAATGTTACGAATCGTACCGTTTGGTGACTTCCACATTTGTTTGAGGTTAAATTCCTTCACACGGGCTTCATCAGGTGTGATGGTGGCACACTTGATACCCACGCCATGCTCTTTAATAGCATTAGCGGCATCTATGGTTACTTGGTCATTGGTTTCATCACGGTACTCTACGCCAAGGTCGTAGTACTTGATGTCCACGTCCAGATACGGCAAAATGAGTTTTTCTTTGATAAATTTCCAGATAATTCGGGTCATTTCGTCGCCATCCAATTCGACGACAGGGTTAGCTACTTTGATTTTTTCCATTGTTAGTTAATCGTTATGCAAGAAATACGACCGTTTTTCTGAGGGCAAAAATACATAACCCTAAGCGAAAAGCCTTGTAAATGAGTAGATTTTTACGAATCAATCTCCATTGTTTTGTAACTTCGTAACACCAAAATACCTTATGATGAAAACATTATCAAAACAAAAAGCCTATTACCTGATTCTATTTTTCTTTAGATTAGGTAACATAGGAGCTGAGGCTCAGTTTAAAGAAATTACGAAGACTTATTACGACACTTATTCAGATAGCCTTCAACGTTGGGTTAATCAAGCAATACCCAACTATTATATTCGCTACTATAATGATGCTAAAATGGTAGTAAAAGAAGTAGGAGCCTATAACAATGGCGGTTATAGAAGTATAGGAGGAATCACAAAATATCAATATGACGAAAAAGGTAGGGAAATTGTCAAAAAAGTAGTTGCTGATCATACTTTTCGGGAGGATAATATTAGAAGTAATAGGACTATAAAGCGAGAATACAACAGCATCGATAGCCTTGCCGAATATAGTGAATGGTATGAGGATGATAGCCTTAAAACATTTATCAAATGGTCGTCTATAATATATCGCTACAATAGCCAAAAACGCATATCTGAGGTAGTTTATAGCCGTATTGCGGACTATTTTACGAACCCATCCTTAGTAGATTATCAAAGAAATACCTATTTCTATAACAACAATGGACGCTTATTCAGAATACAAATTGAAGAAATTGGACTTAATGGTGCGCCAACCTCGATATCAAGAACAGATTTCGAGTTTGATACAATTGGTAATAACTCAGTGACAACTGTTTTATATTTCAACAAAAGTCAAAATACTTATACCCCTTCTCAAAAAACTGAATATGAGTATGATACAAATCAAAATATAGTTTCAGTAATTTATAGTTTTCGCAACAATCAAAATGAATGGCAATATCAAAATAAACAACTTATCAGTTATGATATTCAAAATCGGTTGGTTAAAGATTTGCGCTATTCTTATATCTCTGCTATTCAGTCGTTTTTTCTGGGTACGGAGCGGCAAGTTAGCTATAACCAAGAAGGGATGATCTCAGAAGAAAGGTGGGCTTATTATGATTTTGATTATCAAAATCTCAAGCCCTTTGATCAGCACTATACCCAAACATTTACTTATGCTTACTACACTGATAAACGCATCAAAGAGGTAATAAGCCTCTTGGCATACACATTGCTACAAAAACCATATCAAGACCTTCATCGGTATCGCTATGAATACGAAACCACACAAAGCAGTGACGAAAGCAATTATTTTGACCAATATCTAATTTTTCCGAACCCAACTACCAAAAAAATCACTATTGATAATACCCTTGAAGGTGATTGTCTAATAAGTGCATCTTTGTGCGATATGACTGGGCAAATTTTGGTAGAATTTTCAAAAAGCAGCTCTAATGTTGGCTATCCTCAATGCCGTTGGCAAGTTGAATTATCAAACCAAATATCTTCAGGGATTTACCTAATTCGTATGACCAATTTACAAGGCAAAACAAATACTAAAAAGATTGTAGTACAACGATAAGCGTAAACACGCAACAATAGTTTAGAGAGAATTGAGTAAATTTGCAACACATTCAATAGTCAATTACCCAAATGAAAACAAGTGTGATTGTAACAGACCCCGAAATCATGTCTGGAGAGCCTGTTTTTAGGGGCACAAGGGTACCAATTCAAGCCCTTTTTGACAACTTAGAAGCAATGAGTGGGGAGGATTTTGTTAAGCACTATCCTTCGGTTAAATTAGAACAGGTCATGGAAGTGTTACGTTTGGCAGACTCCCAACAGGTTTAAGTCTTCGATTGAACAGGGACTATGGCGCAAGTAGCTTATATTGTTAACATAGTTTATGCCTGTGTGGTCGGTGCGGATACCAATCTCAGCGAAAGTAATGGAAAATCAGAAAAGAAGAGAGTTTTTGTAACCTAATTATTGCAGTAAAATTCAATGAACACCATCGTAATCACACCTCAAAATCAATCTGAAACAACTTTGTTACTTGATTTGCTGAAACAGATGCGAATACCTGCACAAATTTTGACCGAAGATGTATAATACGGTACAAAATGAATAAGTGAGGTAAAAGAAGTGTTGTTGTTGTGCAACCAAAACAACGCAAAATGTACGCTCACTTATTGAACAAATTTAAGGAAAGCCATCCGGAATGGCAAGCAGGATTATTAAAAAAT
>JBGAVQ010000013.1:0-37996 GCA_044228045.1 Spirosomataceae bacterium | reverse complement strand
TCAAACTCCCATTAAACTGCACGGAGCCATAATTGTAAAATACTGGTGAGCTCACCTGTGCTGACACGCCCGTTACGTTGGGGTCTTGGCGAAGGTCATCCATTAGTTGCGAAGCGTTTCGAATGTAAAGCAGCTCTCGCTTTGGCTTTTGATGATGCACCGCCACCATTGTGTCAGTTCCTTTGTAGCGCTTGTCCAACACTGACTCACGGTTTACGGTAGCTTCTCTATACAAACGAATGTGTGGCGAAGCCTGAAACGCCAAGTTGTCCACCAATTTGTTTACGCCCGTCATCACACTCGACATCAGCACATAAAAAGCAATGCCAAACGTAACACCCAACACAGCAACGAGGGTCTGGCGTTTTTTGGCAAGTAAGTGGGTTTTAGCAATTTGTAAGTTAGTGGACATGGTTGTTGGGACTGAACAAACAAAGATAGAAGATTCTGCGATTGACACCGAAAAATCTCATAAATTGTGCGCTGAAATACTCCAAAACCCGTTTGTACCGTAGGTCTGGCGGTGTAGTTCAACTAAAACTAACACTACAATTTCTCGAAATTACAGATGTTTCTTAAACTGTTTCGCAACAAACCCAAACCTCAAAACGAAGCTGATTTGGTGAAAGCCTATCGCTCAACGGGAGATTTGCAGGTGTTAGGGGCATTGTATGAGCAGAATATGGAACTGGTTTTTGCGGTTTGCTATAAATATTTGCGAGACGAAGAAGAAGCAAAAGATGCCGTAATGCAACTATTTGAAGAATTGGTGGTTAAACTACGAACACACGAAGTCACTAATTTTAAGAGTTGGTTGCATTCTGTGGCTCGTAATTATTGCCTTATGCAGTTGCGTTCTCGGCGAGTGCAGGTTAGTGATGATGAATTTTCAGATGATGAAAGTATGGAAATTCCTACCGCCGTGCATCTAATAGACGATGACATGGACTTAGAAAGCAACCTAAGCCAATTAGAGAAGTGTTTGGAAACTCTAATTATTGAACAAAAAGCGTCTGTTTCTTTGTTTTTCCTAAAAGAAAAATCATACAAAGAGATTGTAGAACTAACTGGATATGAGTTGGTTAAAGTGAAAAGTTATATTCAGAATGGAAAACGAAATTTAAAAATTTGTATGGAAGGGTCTGTACCGAAGGTCTGACCCCTGCCTATTATAAAAAATTGAGCAAAACCAACAAACATATCGCCCCTACGCCCGACGACCTCAAACGGTATGCAGCTGGCAAACTGAATCCTGCACAACAGCATGAGATAGAAAAGGCATTGCTCAAACATCCCCTTGAAAATGAAGCACTCGACGGCTACGAAGCCCTGCAAACAGACGGTGTGAAGGTAGAAAACGCACTCAATTCATTAAGTAACCGCTTGCGTAAGCGAGTAGAGGTAAAGGAAGACCGCAAAATTATTCCATTGTGGCGATACAGTGCAGTGGCGGCCTCGATAGCCGTGCTGTTGGTAAGTGGCTATATATTGTGGCAATCAGACCAGCAAGCCGAAACACTCGCTGTAGAATCGGCACCAGCTGGGGCAGCGGCTCCTCTTACAGACGACAAAGCGATGACATTACCAGAAACAGCCCTTAAAAAAGCAGATAGTGCTGCCATTGCTTATGAACCAAAGCTTGGGGGCAAATCATCCATTAGTGTACAAGCCAATAAAAAAGCGTCTCAGCCCAGTGTTTTGGCAGATGAAGACGCTACTGTTTTTTCTGAAATACAAACACCTCCCCCTGTTGCAGAAGCAGAACTAAAAGCCCTTCCCGAAAAATCGGAACAAGTGGTTGAACAAAAAGAATTGGCCCAACCCGCCCCTACACCACCTGCGGCAGCTCCCGTTATGTCAAAAGTAATGGCAGCAAAGCCCAAACCAGCAGAAGAAAAAAAGGCAAAAGAAACTGCAAAAGACGAGCTTGGAGCGGCGGGGGTTTCTCTCAAAATGTCGTCATTGGCAAAGCCCCCAAGCGATTTTGAAGAATATCTCCATCAAAATATACGTATGCCTGCCCAAGCCACCGAAAACAAAGTTTCAGGTGAGGTAGTACTTGAATTTACGGTGAATCCGGATGGTTCTTTATCAAATTTCAAAATCATCAAATCACTTGGTTACGGGTGTGAAGAAGAAGCCATTCGCTTACTTAAAGCAAGCCCCAAATGGACGCCATCATTTGAAGAAAGCAAGCCTGTCAAACAAATATTGCGCCGTGCCATTGAGTTTAAGCAGGAGTGACAAGCAGCTCACCTCGACATGCTGTCGGGGTGCAACTGGTATAGCGTCTTTGACGCTAATCGTTCTTCTCCCCCAACTTAAACTGTTTACCCAGTTTCATCATTTCTTTCAGGCAAGCACCTGTGAGTACGGCATCTTCGAGGGCATTGTGGGTGTCGTTTTCTCGCTCCAAGCCAAAATACTCCGCAATGGCCGTGAGGCTCAGTCCACGAGGGATTTTGCGACCGTTTTGTTTAAGAATATTAAAAACAAAGTAAGAAATTGTGTGTAAGTCCAACAACACATTCGAGAATGGATATTTTAATTTCTCTTCCCGATAGGCCACTTTCAAAAAGTTAATATCATTGATAACGCTTTGCCCACAAACAATGGTGCTTTTGAGATAAGGGGTTCTATCCAATGCAGTTTTTACTTGTTGGCGGTACCCCAGCAGTTCCATTGCCCAATTTTCAAACTCGGGCAGCACATCATAAATCATCGGCGCATCTTCCAAATCGTCTAACGTAAGCCCATGCACTTCGACAGCCGATTGTGAGAAACTCTCTTCGTTTTCGGGATAGACATTGCTCAAGTAACGACCTTTTTCGTTCCAGTCGTCATCATAAAGTACTGCACCAAGTTGGATAATTTCGTGCCAGCCGGGTTCGGTACCGGTCATTTCGAGGTCAAGAACAATAAAGGGCATTTGTTAAGTCTTAAGTGTGGGAAAATGGTCAAAAAAGATTTTTTCAAGGCTGTGGATAAGCTTTGCTGGCATCGTCTAATACCAATACCCAGTCGTTTCCATAACCTTTGGTGGGTGGTGTAAATAGCTTTGAGCCTTTGTTTTCAATCTTATCAATAGTTTTTACTTCTCCTTTGCGAGGGTCAAACCAGTAGGCATTGAGGGTAGTACCTGAAATTTTGCCCATGTTTAGCGTAAAAGGCTTACCAGCAGCCGAATAGACAAACAAATAATCGGTACCACGAGTGGCCTGAATGCGCTCGGCGGCGGTGAGATTGCTCTCAACCAATAGTGACTGGTCTGGCACTCTATCCAAGATAGGGCGAGATTCCATCAGGCGGCGCACAAACTTCATTTGACTGGCACCGGGTAGCTCCATAGCCTCTTGCCAATAAATATGAGGGCCGTTGACGGCCTCTCGGTATGGCGAGTACATTTGCCAAATATCATGACACCCATAAGTATGCCCATGTGCACCAGCAAATAGGTCTAAATAGGCATATTTACGAACATCGTAGGCATTAGAAGTACCCAAGTCTCGTGCGTTAAAGCAAACAGGATGGTCTTCGTAAATGGGTTCGGCATCCATCACAGGCTTAGTAGGAGTGCGGTTATAGGCTGTTAATATTTTGTCATAAATGGGCTGATCTCGGCAATGTCCATTTTGAAACATATTGAAATCGAGCCAGTTATCGTTATGAAACCACTGCCCAGAACCTTGTTCGTTGGGTTGAGGATGAAACGTAATGAGTGCGTTGTCGTGTCCACCAACGCCTTCAATCATGCCAGCCGCCATGGCTCGCCAGACATTTACATGGGTATCGTTTTTGGGATTACGGTCTCCGCCCAAAATCCAGATGATATTCTTGCGGTCTCTATATCTATTGCCCAACCACTTACCATACCATTTGGCGTTTTCGGCGGTGAACACTTCTGGCCCTTTGCCCCATACATCTTTGAATACCTTGTCGCCCCAAGTAGGCAAAAAACCAATGACCAAACCATATTCAGCAGCTTTGTCAATGATGTAGTCCACATGCTTAAAATATTTCTCGTTGGGTTGAGTTGGGTCATCAAAATTAAGAGGCAAATCACCGTTCGGATTAGGTACGTGTAAACCATCAAACTCGGCCAGCGCCACGGCTTGGATAACAGTATAACCTTGCTCCGCACGGCGTTTCAAGTAATAGTCAGCTTGCTCTCGGTTGAGGCGATGAAACAGCTCCCAGGCTGTATCGCCCATCCAAAAGAAAGGCTTACCATCTCGTAGCAAATAGTGCTTGTTGTCACTCACCCGAAACTGTGCAAAAGTGCTACCAGTTAAGATGAGTAACAGCAAGGTTATCAATAATTTATGCATAGTTTTAGAGGTTGTTTGTGTATGGATTTCGCTGTTTAATTATTAGTTGTCAGCATACAGAATAACTATTGTGGCGACAAAATAAGCTCCCCAATTACCCTCGGAAAGTGTGCATGTTCAAGAACTTGGCCTTTGCGGGCAATGTCTTCGGGAGTATCGGTTGGTTCAACAGAAAAAGCGGCTTGGAAGATGACATTGCCCTCGTCGTAGTGTTCGTTCACAAAGTGAATTGTAATGCCAGATTCTGTTTCACCTGCTGCAACTACTGCTTCGTGCACAAAATGACCGTACATACCTTTGCCGCCAAATTTGGGCAAAAGGGCTGGATGTAGGTTTACGATTTTGTTGGGAAAGGCCGCTACCATTGCTTTGGGAATCAACCACAGAAAGCCTGCTAAAATTACCCAGTCAATTTGTTTTTCTTGTAATAAATTCAAAACCCATCCATTCCGAAACTGCTCACGATCAAATAGTTGTAGCGGAATATTGAGTCGTTTGGCTCGTTCAATCACGCCAGCGTTGGGGTTGTTGCAAAGTATTAACTCAATGCTTATTTCGGGATTTTCACGAAAATAATCAGCGATTTTTTCGGCGTTTGAGCCTGAGCCTGATGCAAAAATGGCGATACGTTTCACTGTATAAATTGATGATTTGGGGGTCTGTACCACAGGTCTGATGCCAAGGTGTTCACAAAAATAGATAAGTACGTCTTTTTAAACTATTTCTAATACAACGTTTTTGGGACTTATGTTGTCTTTCAAGAAAAACAAACTACCATGAAAAAGTTTATCTTTCTTCTTTCGGCTGTTCTTCTCCTGTATGCTTGCAGCGAACCTCTAATTTGCGGATGTGTGTTTCCTATGCAAACACCCGAAGGTAATTGGAAATTTGTAGGCTATTTACTTGAAGACCAAGTTCAATTAGGAGACCTTAGATCAAGGCACTCGTTTGAAGGGACACTCAATTTAGAAAAAGGTCAAACTTCGGCAAATGGTAGCGTCATCTACGCACTGAACGGACGAATGGCCATGAATTATTTGACTGGTAACTACAACTTCAAATCAACCAACAACCAACAAGGCTCATTGACAATAAGCAACTTGGGAAGTACCAAAATAGGCGTAACCAACGAACAGGCAGCCTTTGAACTTAACTTTTATCAACGTCTGTCAAAAGCCCAACGCTACGACCTTAGCTATCCCGACGCACTCCAGATTTCGGTAAGTGAGCCTGCCAACGAAGTAATGATTTTCAAAAAAGCGAATTAGTTTGCTTAGACAAAAGAGGACGAGAAATGAGCCGCAACGGAATTGACAAGAGACGCTGAGAAACAAGACAAGAGAAAATGTGTATGATAAATTCGAGAGATAAGAAATCAGACAAGAGAACGGAGTTGGTTAATTTCTTTTGTCTCCTATCTAATAATCTCCTGTCTCTTGTCTAACAATCTCTTGTCTCTTGTCTAACAATCTCTTGTCTCATTTCTAACAGTCTTTTGTCTAAAAATCTCTTGTCTTGTTAAACCCACATCATACTCAAAATGCCAAGCAGCATAATAAATTTACACAACCCGCTTAAGTAGGCAAAATCTTGGCGGGTGTCGGCTTGCACTAAGCGATAGATCAATAACCCGATTGGTAAAAATACAACCGAAATGCCAAGCAATAATTGATTGTTACCAAGCAAAGTTGCCACACTTAACAGAATAAAGACAAAAATTCCAATAAGCCCATACAAAAACCACTTAGTGCGACGAAGCCCCCACAAAATGGGCAGTGTTTGGCATCCAAAATTAGCATCACCTCGCACATCTTCCATGTCCTTGATGATTTCACGAATCAGCGTAATGCTAAACGCAAAAAGCGCAAAAATATAGACCTCTTGCTGATGGCGATAATAATGTACAGCCAACACCACCAACGAAAGCCCCGTGAGTAATGCTACCATCAGATTCCCCCAAAAAGGCAAGCGTTTGAGTTGGTTAGAGTATAACCACAAACAAAAAATAGCTAAGGCATTGATTGCGAACACTTTCTTGTCCACCATCCAGCCGATTCCTAATGCCAGTAGGTTAATAGTAAGGTGAGCACCCATGGCAATTCGTCGCCTAATGAATCGCCCGATGATGACCCTACGGGGTTTGTTGATAATGTCAATCTTTACGTCGTAATAGTCGTTGATGATATAACCTGCGGCGGCAATCAATACGGTAGAAAGGCAAATCCAGAACAAGGCTGGTTCCAAAACAGCCAGTTGCCAAGCTTGCTCATGCCCAATCAAAAAAATACGGGTGAGGTACTGAGTAAACACAATAATCAATAGGTTTTGCCACCGAATGAGGCGGACAAAACCCTAGACAGATTGCCAAAACGTAGCTTTTTTGAGGGGACGAGGCATTTAGTTTGATCGAATTTGTTGAATGATGGTCTCATCCGTAATCTTGTCGTCATCTGCCAGTAAAAACGCTTTACTCAGAATGATGGAAAGGATAGCATCGCCCTCAAAAGGGAGAAAAACCTTGCCTGTATCTGCCGTTTTTGCCGAACGGTCTGGCACAATGCACAGGTATTGGTCGTTGGGTTCCATCAGGATGTTGCCCGAACCCAAGTGGATTTTATAGGTGCGAAATTTGCCTCGCACCACCAGAAACTTATCTTTTATTTCCGCAACTTTGGCGATTTTTAGTCGTGGAATGAGGCGTACTAAGACTTCTTTGCGGGTTTTGGCGAGTTCGTTCAAGTCGCCAAATGAATAGTTAGTCCAATAGTCTCGGTATTGTACCAGTCCGCCATTGTCTCGCCATTCGGGGTCGTTTCCTACGCTCGCCACACCTACGAACAAGTCCACATCACGCATGATTTCGGAAAATACAAGGGCGGGTACCTCAATCAAGTTAACAGGCTGGTCATTTTGTGAGGAGACAAACCGCACTTGGTCAGTGGAAACATAATGCCAAATACCTGTATCGTTCCACGCATCATCGGCATTAACTTCGCTTACCCAAAATTCGGCTCGTAATTGATATTTGGACAAGTTTATTTGAGCCTTGTCGCTCTCGTAACCTTTGTCATAAGCTCCGAGCAAGCTGTATTTCCAGCCACGTACCTTCGCTAAGGTATTGAACTGATGCTGTTTCAGAATATGCGCCGCCATGCGGTTGCTGTATGTACGGGTGCGAATTTCAGCTTCGGTAATTAGGTAAATCTCTCGATAGGCTTGTTTGATAGGTTGGCGGATTTCGTGACGAGCCATAAACTCTCGCCATGCTGTAATCTCTTCTGCAGATTTTCCGACAGGATGCCACATTTTTACGGTTATTACATCACCTATATTTTCTATTGCTTTGCCTTGCAGATTTACCCATTCACCATTTACCCAAAAAACGGTAACTGATTGGTTTTCTGAATGAAACTCCCAAATTAGCTGCTTTGTCAAGAACGACATTAGGCCGTGTTGAGCGTAATAATCATTGAATTTTTCCCAAGCCCATTCTCTATTCTGAATCATCGAATGGTCTAAGCGATCTCGTTGGGCAGAGAGCATTTTTTGCGCAAGTAGCACTGCGTTTTTTATCTCTTTTAGTTCTTCGGCAAAGTCTTTTTTGAGGGCAGATGGTTCTGATTTTAGCACCTTTCCAGCCTTTGACCAAGCGATGTCTATTTTGCCAACTGAGGCAATTTTTACAGTTGCTTCATATTCTCCAAATATGTGAGTGGCTTTACCCTCGTCAAGTCCATAGGTTGAAACTGCCATGTCTTCAATTTCGTCTGGGCTCATGTCCAGTTTTTCGGCGGTTTCACGAATGTATTTTTCAATGAGTTCTTGTGTATTCGATTGCTTGATGCGGAGTTTCAAACGAGATAATTGTGATACGCCCGCCAAACCCGATTGAGCTAACACGTAAATACACGCATTGCCTACACCTGCGGCGGCGGGGCCTTTGCCCGGAAGTTTTTGATAACATTTTTCGGCGACATCCGTAAGCAACGAGATAAGTTTAGGGTCTTTCTGGGCAAAGGGTAGTAAAGACCAAACGATGCCTTTGGCGATGGAACTGTTTACTTCTTGAAGAAATTCGGAGTTTGTCCAAGTATAAGGATTACCACCATAATTCGACTCATGCGTTTCAATTTTCGGCTTTAAATTTTTAACTAAATGCAGCCAATCCGATATGATTTCGAGGTATCTCTTCTCACCAATTTGAGAATAGTTTTTTTCTGTTTCTTTTAAAAATTTGTTACTTGGCTTTGCTCCACTGGCAGTTTTGAATAGCCCAAGTAATTGGTACATTGATTTTCTTTCTATTGGAGATAAATTTGTGATATACTCGTTTAGTTTCATGCCAAAGTCGTCTTTATTATCGGCAAAAACAGGCTTTGCTTCATTAGCATCGCCGTTGGTTAGGAGTTCTTGTAGGGAAGAACTGTATTTTTTAAAAGAGTAATCATCTTTAATTTTTCTATGTAATTGTTGGATTTTGCCTTTCATTTTTTCAGAAAAAGGCTGTTTAGTATGATAAAACTTTAGCTGCTTAATGAATAAACCCATTGGCAAAGAAAAACTAAGCTCTTCTATTTGGCTGTCTAAACAATACACTAAATCTTCTTCTGAAAGCCTTAAAGTGGAGCGTAGTAGAATATGAAACAATGCTTCATGTACTATATTTACTTGCTGTGCTTTTGAATACCATTCAACTCTACTCAATGTCTTATCCCACAACCAAAGCATTAGCTGCGTTTTGAAAACAATATCTTTTTTCTGAATAGCTTCATAGGTGGGCAGCCCCGAAAACTTAGGCGTAAAATAGCCTGTTACACCCTCAGTAGCTTCTACGACCAATTGATCAACAAGCATTTCTATCTCGCTCGAAGGACTCTCAGTACTCTCTTTTCCGAAAATTGATTTGATGATTTTGTCGAACATAAATAATTATATTTTCAAAGTGCGACCAATGAAACAGGGTAATCTGTAAATGCAGCGTCGTCGGAGATGACAGCTATCTGATTGGCGAGTGATTGGGCAATAATTAAGCGGTCAAAAGGGTCTCCGTGGTGGAAAGGCAGAAGTAGTAGTTGGGTTAAGTCAGCAAAAGTAAAATCGAGTATCGTAAAATTATGGGTTATCAGAAATGACTCTAACTGTGCAAATGGAATCCCCAAAATCAGTTTTTTGAGTGACAGTTTGATGGTTATTTCCCAAAGCGATGCTTTGCTTATATAGATAGTATGGTTGGGATTGTTGAGCAGATTGATAACTGTTGGCGAAAGGCGTGAATCTCCTTTGAGATACCAAAGTAAGATATGCGTATCTATCAAGAAGGTGTCTTGATTCATGGCATATACTCTTTAAAATCTTCTAAAGGAGCATTAAAATCCTTGGAGATGTCTATAATCACCTCTTTGCCACAACCAAACGTACGCTTAAATACTAATGAAGATTGCTCAGTTTGTTTTTTTAACGCCGCTACTTCTGACAGTAACTGAGCATTTTTAAGCTCAATAATCCATTGGATAAGCTCTAATTTTTGTGTTTGTGAAGTCATTTTGCACTAAATTTTAACGAAGTTACAAAAAAATCATCATCCCCCCACCAATGGCGTAAGCTTCACAAAACTCACCGTAGTATGGTCAGTTACTAATATTTCTTGGTCAAGCGTTTCGGCTTGTTGGTTGTCCACCAATACAAAATAACCGTTTTTCTGAAAGGCATCTAAAGCTACATAATATTGTTTTTCGGAGTCAATAGTGCGCCGAGTTTTGAGTTTGTAACCATTCAGTTCTCGCTCTGTGTCAGTGGGTTGTATTAAACCGTTGAAGTACTCGGGCAACCGCTCATTATAGGCTTCTACTTCTTGATAAACCCTTGCCTTAATGATTTCTCGTACAGTAGTGATTTCGTTCTGTACTTCAAGCAAGAGTTGATTCAGTATTTTCCCTGTTGCGGTTTCATCTTGGATGGTGAGTGTTTTCATACTTGATTTGAATTAGTGTTTGCGCTGAAAGTTACTCAAAGTTACCAAATCCTCAACAAAGAACTTATTTCTTGGCTTTTGTTGTTAAGCACATAACACAATGTCTGAACGACTAACGACTCAACAAAACCTTATGAAAATTGGTATTGTCTGTTACCCAACCTACGGAGGTAGCGGTGTAGTAGCCACTGAACTCGGCAAAGCCCTCGCCAAAGTGGGGCATGAGGTTCATTTTATTACTTATTCGCAGCCGCAGCGGCTCGATTTTTTTAGTGGAAACATCTACTACCACGAAGTGTATATTCCCAACTATCCGTTATTTCAATATCCACCTTACGAGCTGGCGTTGTCCAGCAAAATTGTGGATGTGGTTCGTAACGTTGGGCTCGATGTAGTGCATGTGCATTATGCCATTCCGCACGCCTCGGCAGCTTTTATGGCCAAGCAAATACTCAAAACACAAGGTATTAACCTGCCAGTTATTACTACTTTACACGGTACAGACATCACTTTAGTTGGCAAAGATTCTTCTTTTGAACCAGTGGTAACGTTTAGTATCAACCAGTCAGACGGCGTTACGGCGGTGTCAGATAGTTTGCGACAAGACACTTACGATGCCTTTGATATTCACAAGCAAATAGAAGTTATTCCGAACTTTATTGACTTAGAACGGTTCAAAAAACAAAAGAAGGACCATTTCAAATTGGCGATTTGTCCTAATGGTGAAAAACTGTTGGTGCACACCTCCAATTTCCGTAAAGTAAAGCGGATTGATGATGTGTTGGCCATTTTCAAGATTGTGAATCAGCAGATTCCAAGCAAGCTACTCCTCATTGGCGATGGCCCAGAGCGCCCCAACCTCGAGCGCCTCTGCCGAGACCTCGGCGTGCAAGACGACGTGCGTTTTTTGGGAAAATTAGACGTAATCGAAGAAGTGCTTTCGGTAAGTGATTTGTTTTTGTTGCCGTCCGAAAAAGAGAGCTTTGGCTTGGCGGCACTTGAAGCCTTTGCGTGTGAAGTTCCCGTTATTTCATCAAACACTGGCGGTATTCCCGAAGTGAATATTCATGGCAAAACAGGCTTCCTGAGCAATGTAGGTGATGTAGAAGACATGGCTCGTAATGCCCTGCTTATCTTGAAAGACGAAAACCTGCCTACTTTTAAACATCACGCCCTTGAGCGGGCCAAAGACTTTGACATCTCCAAGATTCTGCCCATGTATGAGTCGTTTTATGAGCGCATCGTTGAAGGTAGCCTTGTGGGGTCATAGAAAATAATTTGTAGTGTCTTGCCACCTGATTTAGCTGGTAGATGCTTAAAAAATCCCTTCCAATCATCCATAAATTTGTAGCATGAACCCCAATCTTATTCGTACTAATAAAAAAAGAGTTGTCATTATTGGCGCAGGATTTGGTGGCTTGCAATTAGCTGAAAAACTCTCGCAACAAGATGATTTTGAGGTAGTTCTGATTGACAAAAACAACTACCATCAGTTTCAGCCCTTATTTTATCAGGTGGCTATGGCAGGGTTAGAGCCCAGTTCGATTGTCTTTCCGTTACGAAAGGTATTTCAGAACAAACCCAACGTACATGTACGAGTGACAAAGGTTACCAAAATCAGACCCGAAGCAAACCTGATTGAAACTCAGTTGGGCAACATTGAGTACGACTACTTGGTATTGGGTATTGGGGCTGATACCAATTTTTTTGGCATGAAAAATATCATTGATAAAGCCTTCCCTATGAAGACTGTCAGTGAGGCTATTGCGCTCAGAAACAGGGTTTTGCAAAACTTTGAAGAAGCCATTACCACCGATAATGATGAAGAACGCCGAGCATTGATGACCATGGTAGTAGTAGGTGGTGGGCCTACGGGTGTAGAACTATCTGGTACTTTGGCCGAGATGAAAACACATGTACTACCCAAAGATTATCCAGAACTTGACTTCAACCTAATGCAGGTATATTTGGTAGAGTCGGGTGGTGAATTGCTCGGGCCAATGTCAGAAGAAGCCCGCCAAAAATCAAAAGAATATTTGGAGCAATTGGGCGTAAAAATTTGGCTCAATCGCCGAGTGAGTGATTTCGACGGCGAGTTTGTGTATTTTGTAGATGGCGAAAAAATGCGTTGCAACAACTTAGTGTGGGCAGCGGGTGTAAAAGCCAATTGGATAGAAGGACTGGGTGACGGAGCTTTGGCCCGTGGCGGGAGGCTCAAAGTGAATCGTTTTAACCAAGTAGAAGGATTCACGAACGTATTTGCCATTGGCGACGTTGCCCTCATGACCGAGGACAAGTATCCAAACGGGCATCCACAAGTAGCACAACCAGCCATGCAACAAGGCAAATTACTGGCCAAAAACCTTCGGGCCATGCTCCGAGGCAACCCATTGGAAGCATTTAGTTACACCGATTTGGGTTCAATGGCTACCATTGGGCGTAATTTGGCAGTTGTAGATTTGCCCTTTTGGAAGTTCCAAGGCTTTTTTGCTTGGCTTACCTGGATGTTGGTACACTTAATGTCAATTTTGGGCGTTAAAAACAAATTGTTTATTTTTATTAATTGGTTGTGGAGCTACGTTACCTACGACCAATCGCTACGCCTCATTATTAAGCCCAGGGTAAAAGGTGAAGACGTAGTTCTCGAAGAAAATTAGGGGCAAATAGTTGATAAGTGGCAAGGGATTGTGAAGATGAGGAATGAAAGAACATGTACAATTGATTGACGAACTAACCAAAACTGACAAAAATCATTTTTGAAAAAATACATTTTTTACACAAACGGCAACTATCGAACTTAGAAAAGTCCTAATTTTGTAGAAAATTCAATAGATTACACAAAGTCGGGTCAAAAACCCTTTCATCACTAACGATTTATATAACCTTCAAGCATATAAAATATGGAAGCACAGAAAATTAGACCGAAAAACAGCGGCACAAAGCAGCTTTTCGATAACCCGATTCTCGAAAAGCTTTCTCGTACCCACATTTCTATACCCGTTAGTATCTTTTTTGTGACAGGGGCAGTATTAGGATGGTATGCACTCACAAACACTGAGTTAGCCTATTGGCTTATTGGCGTTTTGTTTGTAACGGGCTTATTGGCATTTACTTTTGTGGAGTATTGGGTGCATCGGAGTGTGTATCACATTGAGCCAACTACCGAGTCTCGGGCCAAGTTTCAATATACCATGCACGGCGTTCATCACGAATACCCCAAAGACAAAACCCGCTTGGCCATGCCTCCTTTGTTAGCCATCATAGTAGCGAGCATCCTTTTTACGGTGTTCTTTGTATTGATGGGCGAGGCTGCTTATGCGTTTTTCCCAGGCTTTATTTGGGGATATGCGGGGTATTTATTGGTACATTATTGTGTTCATGCGTATCCACCACCCAAAAATGTATTCAAATTGCTTTGGATTAACCACGCCGTGCATCACTACAAAGACGGCGAGGCAGTGTTTGGGGTGTCGTCGCCGTTATGGGACTATGTGTTTGACACCATGGACGTAAAAGACCAAAAGAAAGCAATGGGAAGCCTTTGAAATAATGTACTCCTTAACAAGACCCCTGTATCATTTGATGGTACAGGGGTTTTTGTTATAAGCTTACAACAAAGTACCACACAAATTTGCGTAACTTTGTGCTATTACTGACAGCCAACATGATAGAAATCAAAAACATATCCAAGTCTTTTGGAGGTAGGCAGGTACTCGACAACATCAACGGAACTTTTCAACAAGGTGATACGAGTCTGATTATTGGGGGTAGTGGCACGGGCAAGAGCGTGTTACTCAAATGCATGCTGGGGCTTTTTGCTCCCGAAAGCGGTACGGTGCTGTACGACGGAAGAGATTTCCTGAAAGGTAACGAAGATACAAAACGAGAAATTAGGCAAGAAATGGGCGTATTGTTTCAGGGTGGTGCTTTGTTTGACTCAAAAACTGTACTTGAAAACGTAAAATTCCCGCTGGATATGCTCACCAAAATGACGGAGAAAGAAAAAATAGAACGCTCGGAATTTTGTCTTCAACGAGTTGGTTTAGACCACGCCAGCCAACGAATGCCTTCTGAAATATCTGGAGGGATGAAAAAACGAGTAGGCATAGCCCGGGCCATTGTGATGAACCCCAAATACCTATTTTGCGATGAACCCAACTCTGGCCTTGATCCCCTCACAAGCGTAAAAATTGACGAACTCATCAAAGAAATTACCGATGAGTACAATATCACAACCATTGTAGTTACCCATGACATGAACTCAGTGATGGGTATTGGCGACTACATCATGTTTATGTATAAAGGTCAAAAGGTATGGGAAGGAGCCAGTAAAAATATTATGGATACCCAAGTGCCTGAACTCCAAGAGTTTCTCTATGCCAACCAACTCATTAAGGCCATGAAGAAGTAACAGAAAGTTTTTCCTAATTCCGACTTTTTCGCCATTGTCAGTGTCCCCACTGACGATTAACAAATTACCTCGTTAAACCCTCTACATCCCACAACTGCGCTTTGGGGAAATCAGGGAGTGTTTGAAATAGCTTGAACAATTCTTTGTAAGGCTTGCTATTGTTAGCAATGTTCGAGAAATACACAATCAGCAATTTTTCCTTAGGAATCCGCACTACAATATTGGCAAACCCACAGGTACTTCCCGTATGCGACATTTCTAAGCCTCCGTCTGCTCGTTTGCTAAAAAACCAACCCAAGCCATACTCTTTATTTATTTGATTTTCAATGGGATGAGAAATTGAACTAAGCGTTTTCTCTAAATCCACAAACTTGTTTTTGAGCAAGGCTTTATGCCATTTTTGGTAATCGGTCAGCGAGGTATAAACACAGCCATCGCCTTTGGTGGCACTCGTAATGCTTTGGTCTGAAAACACAATTTCTCCATTTTTACTTCTCTTATACCCCATAGCTCGGTTTGTTTGTGGCTTTGTAGCATCATAAACAAAGGTGTTCTCCATTCCAAGTGGCTCAAAAATCTGTTGGGTAATAAACTCCGCAAACGACTTCCCCGAAACCCGCTCAATTACCATAGCCAATAAGCAAAAACCCGAATTGCTGTACTGAAACTTCGTTCCGGGTTCAAAGTACGTTTCGGCTTTGTCTTTGAGCAAACTAAGCGCATCTGCGTCTAATACCTGCGTTTGCTGTGTGGCTGGAATCAGCTCTTCGTAGTCCCAAACACCTGATGAGTGCGTGAGTAAATGTTTGATTTTGACAGACTTACCAATCTTTGGGTTGAACTCAGGGAAAAATTTGAGTAAATCATCTTCAAATGACAATTTGCCCGCTTTTTCGAGTATCATCACACCAATAGCCGTAAACTGTTTTGAAACCGAAGCCATCCGAAAATTGGTTTGTGGTGAGATTGCCGTTTGCTTTTGTACATCGGCAAGACCATAACCTTTTTGCAACAACACCTTCCCTTTTTGCATGACCAATAGGGCAAAGCCCGGCTCATTGGGTTTTGCCTGCGCCTGCATAAGCGAGTCTATGCGCTGAGGGAGGGGTTGGGCAAGGGCCGTAACCGAAAAAAACAATAAGTAACAGATGAATTTCATGGGCAGGTCGTCTGTTTTCTATTAGTATTGTATTTTGATTTTCTACGGGCTATTTTTGATAAAATTTCCCGCATCGTTCATACAGTTAAACACAAAGTGCTCTGCACAAAACCATGCTGTTAGTGAACTATGTAGCAATACTTGTACAATTAAACCAAAGGTTTCGGCAACGTTAATAAAACATCATACAAATGAAAACAAAAACCGCCACTTTTCTGAAAATTACGAGTTTGGCAGTCGCCGTAGTTTTGTTGGGGTTTACCTTTATTGTACCAACCAAAACCCTCAAATCTGACGATGGTAACGGCGGTATTCGGCTCACGGATGGTTTTGGGGCAGTGGTAGTTCATGAGGGCGTAGGCAAAGCTCGGCACATTGCTATCAACACCAATGGTGATTTGTACGTAAAACTCGACCGCTTAGACGGGGGCAAAGGCATTGTAGCCCTGCGAGACACCGATGGTGATGGCAAAGCCGATGTGAAACAATTGTTTGGCAATTACAAAGGAACAGGCATGGAAATTGCCAACGGGTATCTCTATGCCTCGTCAGATACCTCAGTGTATCGCTACAAAATTGGAAAAGACCTCTTAGACGACAACGCCAAGCCCGAAACCATTGTAACGGGTCTGAAATTAGAACGCCAACATGCTTCTAAAAACTTAGCACTCGACAACGCCGGCAACTTGTACGTAAACTTTGGCGCACCGTCTAACTCATGTCAAGAAAAAGACCGTTCTGTGGGCGGAAAAGGCCAAGAACCTTGTCCTATTTTGGAGAAGTATGCAGGTATTTGGCAGTTTAGTGCCAATAAAACCAACCAGAAACAGGCTGACGGCAGCCGATATGCCACGGGTATTCGTAATGCAGTGGCTATGTGCTGGAACACTGCCAGCAAGCAACTCTACGCCCTCCAACATGGGCGAGACGATTTGCACCGAATGTTTCCCGAAAAGTTTTCAGCCGAACAAAATGCCGAGTTACCCGCCGAAGAGTTCTTTTTGGTAAAAAAAGGCTCTGATTTTGGCTGGCCATATTGCTACTACGACTGGCAACAAGAGCAAAAAGTGTTAGCTCCCGAATACGGCGGCAATGGCAAAACAATAGATCGCTGTGCAGGTAAAGATCAACCAATTATGTGGTTTCCAGGGCATTGGGCCCCTAACGATTTACTATTTTACACGGGCAATCAGTTTCCAGCACGCTACAAAAATGGTGCTTTTGTGTGCTTTCATGGCTCGTGGAATAGAGCACCTTTAAAGCAAGGCGGTTATTTTGTGGCCTTTGTGCCCTTCGGAAAAGATGGCAAACCCTCGGGCAAGTGGGAGGTATTTGCCGAGGGCTTTGCTGGTGGCCCCGAAATCATGAGTCCTAACGATGCCAAAGCACGTCCGATGGGTTTAACACAAGGAGCAGACGGTTCGCTGTACATTACCGATTCAGTGAAAGGCAAAATCTGGCGAGTAATGTATGGAAAAAATAAAGCAGGAAAAGTGTAAAGAAATGAGCAGGGATAGTAAAAGTAGAGAAGATAAAATAAGATGAAAAAGACACTAACTGCTTGTACCATAGCTTGTTTGTTATGGAGTTTTACATTTCAGTCAGAAGAAACAACGGTAAATACACATTCTACTTTTCGCCTTGGCTATTACACTTCTGCGGCTGATTCGGGCAAAGTTATTTACACAACTTATTGCTTGCCATGCCATCAAGCCGACGGTAGGGGAGTGTCTAAGCAAAACCCTCCGCTGGCTAATACCGACTGGGTGCTTGGCGACAAAACCCGCCTTATTAAGGTTATTCTGAATGGATTGAACGAGCCTGTTGAAATCAACGAAGAGGAGTATGATAATCCAATGCCACCGCATAACTTCTTGACAGACAAACAAGTGGCCGATGTACTAACCTATATTCGGAGTAGTTTTGGTAATAAAGCCGACGCTGTGCTACCCGATGAAGTAAAGCAAGTAAGGGAGAAAAAATAGGAGGTGGGGAATATGGAGTAAGAAATAAGAGGTAAGAACGGGGCTGCCCGTGCAGTAAAAAAAAAACTTATTTGAATTTTGACTATTCCGACTTACTCGACTACTTCGACTTTTTGACTATTCCGACTTACTTGACTCATTTGAACCCAATAACCCATTTGAATTTTGACAATTCTGACTTTTTCGACTACTTCGACTTTTTGACTATTCCGACTTACTTGACTCATTTGAACCCAATAAACCATGAACCGCCTTCTTTCTCTTGATGTTTTTCGAGGTATGACCGTCGCCCTCATGATTTTGGTAAACAATCCGGGTGATTGGGGACACATCTATGCCCCACTCGAACACGCCGCTTGGAACGGCTGCACTCCAACCGACTTGGTTTTTCCTTTCTTCTTATTTATTGTAGGTGTTTCTATAAGTTATTCATTATCAGGTAAATTAGCCAATAAAGATACAGTCCAGAAAATCATCGTTCGTAGCCTTCGGCTCTTCGGCTTAGGCTTATTTTTGTCGCTGTTTCCCCGATTCATTTTAGAAACCGTGCGTATTCCGGGCGTGTTACAACGCATCGCTGTTGTTTATTTGATTTGTTCGCTCATTTACTTGACCACCCAGTCACGCACGCAATGGTGGCTATTGTTTGTACTTCTTACCTCATACTTCCTACTTCTCTCTTATGTTCCTGTCCCGGGCGTAGGAGCAGCTAATCTTGAACCCGAAACCAACCTCGGTGCATGGATAGACCGCCTGATTTTGGGTGAAAAGCACCTCTGGAAAGCTGTCAGGGTTTGGGACCCAGAGGGGCTGTTTAGTACCATACCAGCCATAGGCACAGGCTTAACTGGAATGTTGGCAGGAACTTGGTTGCGGAATACTGAAAAGCCCGTGAATGAACGACTTATTTGGTTGTTTGTCTTCGGCTTGGGCAGTATGACTTTGGGCTGGGCTTGGGATGCCGCTGGCTTCCCAATCAATAAATCACTCTGGACAAGTAGCTACGTTTGCTGGACATCAGGACTGGCTATGTGCTTTTTGGCCAGCTTGTATTGGCTCATAGACCAGCAAGGCTACAAACGATGGACAAAACCCTTCGTGGTATATGGCATGAATGCCATCACGGTTTTCTTTTTGTCGGGGCTGATTCCCCGCATGATGGGGCTTATAAAAATACAAGTGGCCGACGATGAAAAAATTGGCCTGCAACAATGGCTTTACCAAACCCTAATAGCACCACTGTTTTCAGACCCGTACCATGCGTCGTTGGCAGGAGCTATCACGTTTATCTTGATTTGGCTCGGTATTCTGTGGTGGATGCACAGCAAAAAGTTATTTGTAAAGGTTTAATAACAAAAATACCACACTCGCATAGCGGGTGTGGTATCGTTACCACCTTTCTGTTAACCTCCCTTGTGGTTCTTTTTTTTGACGAGACTAAATTAGAAAAGTAACAAGTACTCCCCAAAATTTCTTGTGAAACAGCTTGTTTTCTTGACAAAAGTTAGCTTTTGTTTTAAAAAAAACACGTTTTTGAGCTAAAATATGCCCTAATCTCATTTGATAAAAGCCTTACCTTTGTGCCATGCGTATCCCCGCCGAAACCGTTCAGCAAGTACAACAAACCGCCGATATTGTAGAGGTGGTAAGTGATTTTGTAGCCCTCAAAAAACGAGGAGCTAACTACATTGCGTGCTGTCCGTTTCATAATGAAAAAACACCGTCGTTCAATGTAAATCCCGTGCGGGGTATCTACAAATGCTTTGGCTGTGGCAAAGCAGGTGATTCGGTGCGTTTTGTGATGGACATTGAGGGCATTGGCTTTCCGGAAGCCATTCGGTTTTTAGCAAAAAAATACGGCATCGAAATCAAAGAAACTGAACTCACGCCCGACGACATTCGGGAGCAAAACGAACGAGAAAGCCTCTACATCGCTCTTAATTTTGCCAAAAACTACTACCAAAATCAACTGTTCGACTCTGAAGACGGCCGCTCAATTGGGCTTAGTTATTTTAAAGAACGGGGTTTTATTGAAAAAACAATTCGAGAATTTGAGTTGGGATACAGCCCAAGTGGATGGGATACATTTTCGCAAGCGGCTCTGAAACAGGGCTTTACTTTGGATATTCTGGAAAAGGCGGGGCTTACTACCAAAAAAGAAGATGGGCGACTAATGGATCGCTTCCGGGCAAGGGTCATTTTCCCGATTCATAATTTGTCGGGTAAGTCCATTGCATTTGGCGCAAGGATTTTGACCAATGACAAAAACCAACCCAAGTACCTTAACTCTCCCGAAACCGAAGTTTATCATAAATCTAATGTGCTGTATGGCATTGCCCAGGCAAAGCAAGCCATTAGGCAAGAAGACGTTTGTTATTTGGTAGAAGGCTACACCGACGTGCTTTCCCTTCATCAAGCGGGTATTCATAACGTGGTGGCATCGTCGGGTACTTCACTAACTTTGGAGCAGATTAAGTTGTTTGGGCGTTTTACCCTATCCGTACCAGTGCTTTACGACGGCGATGCGGCTGGAATTAAGGCTTCGCTGCGAGGTACAGACATGATTTTGGAAGAGGGGCTAAATGTAAAAGTTGTTGTTTTTCCAGACGGTGACGACCCCGACAGCTTTGTACGAAAAGTGGGAGGAGAAGGATTCAAAAATCACCTCCGACTACACGCCAACGACTTTATTACCTTCAAAGCCGAGCTTTCTATCAAAGAAGCAGGCAGCGACCCCTTCAAACGTGCCGAAATCATCCGAGAGATGGTTGAAAGCATCTCCAAAATTCCGGATAGCATCAAACGGACGGTGTTTTTTCAGAAAACAGCGCAACTGATGGGGATTGATGAAAGTGTACTGATTGCCGAGAGTAACAAGATTTTTTTGAATAAGAAAAAAAATGAAGGACGCACAACCAAAGGCGAAGAGCCGCAAAGTCAGTCACTTCCTGTGGGTGTTACATTTTCGGAAGAAGCTGAAAATCAATTTGTTGAAGAACAACCTAAGAAGATAACTCGCCCTCTGATTGCCTACCAAGAAGAAGAATGTGTGCGACTGTTGGTCTTGTATGGTACTCATGAAATAGAGGTTGGTTATACCCTTACTAAGTATATACTAAACGAGCTGAGGGGACTGTCGTTTCTTACGCCCGTGTATGACCGCATCCTCACGTTTTGTCGCCAAGCCTACCAACAAGAATTTGTGTTGGAAACAGAACAGTACATGGCTTTTGAGGATGAAGAGGCCCGTAATGAAATTTTAGGGTTTGCTGTTAATAAGCATCAATTAAGTGATAACTGGAAGGATAAATACGCTATTCATATTCCAACCGAAGTGGACAAGCTCCACGATATGGCCTATACAAACATCTTACGCCTTAAAAAACACTACAATCACCTCAAAATGGATGAGATAAAACAGGCTCTTGCTGCCACCAACGACCCTGTTGAACAAGAACGCCTCTTGGTTTTGTTTATGCAAATGAAGAATACCGAAAAAATAATTGCCCAAGAGCTTGGTACAGTGGTTGTTAGATAGATGTCTTTTTTTTCCTATTATCATAGCCCTTTGCCTCTTATCCTGTGACTATTGACATTGCTGGTAGAACCTGATACCTTTTCGTAGTATTTAACCAAACTTATTAAAAACCATGTTTTTTATCTTCTTAGGTGCTATTCTGCTTGCTGTAGGATACGCCATCAATACCCCTTCGCTTACGTTCTCTCGTTTTTCTCGCCCGTTCAAGCTAATAGGTATCGGGTTAGCCATTTTTGGGTTTGTTACAGCCAGTATTCGGCAGATAGACGCAGGCCAAGTGGGGGTGAAATCCCTGTTTGGAAGTGTGCAAGAGGGGGTCTTAGAAAGTGGACTAAGTTTTGTGAATCCGCTTGTGAGTATTACCGAATTTAATGTAAAAACCCAAAACTACACCATGTCGGGGGTACATGACGAAGGGGATAAGTCAGGTGACGATGCCATTCGGGTGTTAACTGCCGATGGTTTGGAAGTAGTAATTGACCTAACGGTTTTGTATCGAGTAATGCCCTCAGAAGCTCCTAAAATTCTCCGCCAGATAGGCGTAGATTACGGTAGTACCATTGTGCGCCCAATTACCCGCACACGCATTAGAGACAACGCCGTCTATTATGATGCTGTGGCTTTATACTCAACCAAACGAGATGAATTTCAGGGGCGTATTTTTAAGTCAATAGAAAGCGATTTTAAAACTCGTGGCTTGGTATTAGAGCAGTTGTTGGTGCGAAACATCAACTTGCCAGTGTCTGTTAAGCAGACCATCGAGTCAAAAATAAATGCCGAACAAGAGTCGCAAAAGATGCAGTTTGTATTGACCAAAGAAAAACAAGAAGCCGAACGCAAGCGGGTAGAAGCACAAGGAATTGCTGATTATCAGCGAATTATTGCAACGGGGCTATCTGATAATCAGTTGCAATATGAGATGATAAAAGCCCAAAAAGAGTTGGCTGCCTCGCCCAATGCCAAAATTATCATCATGGGCGGTAAAGGAAATACCCCCTTGATATTAGGAAATAACTAAATAGGGTAGTGTGTTCACCAAAAAGGGGCAATCTTCTTGTTAAATAAACGTTTTAAGAAGACTTTGCCCCCATTTGAATGCTTGCGAATGAAGCATATTTCTTCTTTTAGGTATTTGAGCTATTGTGTGCTTAGTTTTATCCTAATTGGATGTGTCGAAGAATATCCATTCAAGGATAAATCTTCATTCAATGTAGTGGTAGTAGAAGGTACGCTCACTGATTTGTCCGAACCTCAAGTGATCAAACTGAGCCGTTCAAAAACCGACCCATCTACGGGTATGTCGTTTAGTGAGGCAATTAGCGGTGCTCAGGTAGAATTGGTTGTTAATGCAACACAATTTGTCCCTTTTGTTGAAGGAATTCAAGGCACATACAAACTAACCAGTAGTTTCCAAGCACAAATAGGGTACACCTATCAGTTACGATTTCGGTTGTCCGATAATACTCGTTATGAGTCTTCGCCCGAAACAATGCAAGCTGTGCCACCACTCTTAAATATTCGCCAACAATTTAATGCAAACAGCCTTACCTTAGAACAACTGAATGGCTACACTTCGGCAAATGATATTTTCGTGGACTTTGAAGACCCAGCTAATATCGAAAATTACTATCAGTGGGATTGGACATTGTGGGAACGGCAATTTCATTGTTTTGCTGGAGCTTTTTATGATTTATATTGTAACAGAGAATGCTGGGAAATCATTAGAAACCCCATAATTAACGTGTCGAATGATAAATTTAGCAATGGAAAAGCAGTGATTAACAAGCGTTTAGCGCAAATACCTTACTACCAAGATAGGGCGTGTTTAGTAGAAGTCCGCCAGTCATCGTTGAGTAAACAAGCTTTTCAGTTTCTAAAACTGGCAGAAGAACAGGCTCAAACAACAGGCACACTGGTTGATACGCCCCCTGCAACATTAGTGGGCAACATACACAACGTAGCTAATAATCAAGAAGCAGTGGTGGGCTACTTTAAGGTTTCGTCGGTATCAAAAGTGCTTTTTTGGCTTGATAGAAGTAATAATACTGGCACTTCTATTGGATTGTACAGAGGACTCTATGGGCGAACGCCCAATGTGTCGCCATTTAACGAAAGCCCGTGTATTTTGAGCGATACCCGAACGCCTTTTAAGCCAGAGGGTTGGCGGCAGTAAGTGGCAAACCAAAACTTGGTACAGTTTCTTTACGCTGGTTCAAGTGTACACGCTGGGTGTCAACCCGCTTGCACGTTTAGTTTAGGCCATCCAACGAATTATAAAACATCACAATACGAACTATATCGCCCAGTAGTCCATAATCTAAACGTTTGCGTTCGATGAATGTTTTGACTTCATCTTGATGATTAGGAAGCAAAGCAAACAAGTTTCGAGGTGTTCCATCGTATTTCTTGACTGAGCCATCAGCAAAGCCAAAGTAGCATTCAAAAGCAGCTTTGGATAATTTTTTAACATTTAGTCCTACCGAATTGTTATCATTTTCTCGCATCAGAACCGAAGTAGTGCCTGCCTGAATCACTTCAAAAAAGATAGGGACTTCGTAAGTGCCACGCTTGGCATAATAATAGGATTGAAACTGCCGATTATATTTCCAAACAGGGTCATAAAACTCAAAAAACAAAGCATTGCTTGCCGAAAAAGTTTTGACCGTAGCATTTTGGTTTGCTTTGATTTTGAGGCTGTTGGTTTCCCAATCAAACTGAATTTTTCCGGAAAGGGTATCGCTATTCTTGTCCACAACCATGCCAGCATACCAATTTTCACGGTACGGATAAGGGCGGTTTTGGGCCATTGTCTGCCCTCCAACCCATAATAAGCCGATGATGATAGCCCAACGCATTTTTTTACAAATTCAATTAAGTCAACATTCAACCAAGTCGAGGTAGTCAAGAAAGTCGGAATAGTCAAAATTTCGTCAAAACTTTCTATTAGCAGTCCCGTTCCGTCTCCCTTCGTCCGTACTACTTACCATTTCCCAAAATCTCATGACCCATTTTATCACGTTTGGTTTGTAGGTATTTTTCGTTATATGGGTTAGTGGGCATTTCAATGGGCACAGTATCCACAATTTCGAGGCCATAGCCCAATAACGCTGCTCGTTTTTTGGGATTGTTAGAAATTAACCGGATATTTTTTACTCCTAAATCTCTTAATATCTGAGCACCTACACCATAATCTCGTTGATCCATCTGAAACCCAAGTTCCAGGTTAGCTTCTACGGTATCACGCCCCATTTCTTGCAATTTATAGGCTTTTAATTTATTTATCAAGCCTATGCCACGGCCTTCTTGGTTCATGTATAGCACTACGCCTTTGCCTGCATGTTCTACTATGCTCATAGCACGGTGCAATTGCCCTCCACAGTCGCAGCGACATGAGCCAAAAATATCTCCCGTTACACATGAGCTATGCACCCGCACCAGCACGGGTTCATCGGCTTCCCAACTGCCTTTTACTAAGGCCAGATGGATGTCGCCAGTATGAATTTGCCTGAAAGCAATAAGGTCAAAATGCCCTAATTCGGTAGGTAAATCCACACCAATTTCTCGTTTGATGAGGCTCTCTGTTTCGAGGCGATGGGCTATTAAGTCCTTAATACTCACCAATTTCATATTGAATTTGTCGGCAATCTGGCGTAGCTCGGGCAAGCGGGCCATCGTACCGTCTTCGTTGAGTACTTCAACCAGCACACCAGAGGGCTTGAAGCCAGCCAAACGGGCAAAATCCATCGAGGCCTCGGTATGACCAGTACGCCGCAGTACGCCGCCAGTTTTGGCTTTCAGTGGGAAAATATGCCCCGGACGGCCCAGCTCTTCGGGTTTGGTCTTGGGGTCAACTAAGGCTTGCACGGTCTTAGAACGGTCTGATGCCGAAATACCCGTAGTACAGCCATAGCCCAGCAAATCTACCGAAACGGTGAATGCTGTTTCGTGACTTGAGGTGTTTTTGCCCACCATCATGTCGAGTTTTAGCTCTTCGCAACGCTCTTCACTAAGCGAAATACAAATGAGACCACGCCCTTCTTTGGCCATAAAATTGATAATTTCGGGCGTTGTACATTCCGAAGCACAAATCATGTCACCTTCGTTCTCACGGTCTTCGTCGTCCACCACAATGATGAGCTTGCCTTGGCGAATGTCGTCAATGGCATCTTCAATGCGGTCGAGTTTTATGGGTTCTATCATGTTGTCAGTCTTAACTTTTGTGGGGTAAAAGTAACCACAAGCGTTGTTACAATGGTTTTTAACAAGGAAACACTAAATTGTTTCTTTCCTTCCTCAAACAACCCATTGCTCCTCTTTTTTGTTCATACACCTGTGAATTGCCAATATTGCTGTAAATTTAGGCACAATTCGGGTGGATTGGCATACGGTTTGTTGTTTTTGTGCGTTGAAGACTTAGTTATGGTTGCAAAAAGTGATTATCCAGAAAGCAAGAATGTGGTTGATACGCACCTATAGGTTTAGTATTTTGATTACCTTGCTTGCGTTGGGGCAAAGTTGGGCGCAGGTTTGTCCGCCCAAACCGAGCGTCAATAGCGCACAAGGTAACTTCAGCATTGACTTAGGCAACCGCTTTTGTGTAGGGCAAACCATGAAGGTGAGTGACCAAAGTGGAGGAACAAATATTCAGTATTGGTTTGAATATGCAGGAGCTTCGGCACCCGTCACTGGTGGTTCTATCCAAACCCAATGGGCGTATCAGCAAGCAGGCAAATTTGTTGTTATTCAGCAAGGTAGCCTCAATGGTACGGGTTCATATACCTGCCAAATTGTAGAAGTATTAGCAACGCCTCCGCCTGTTTTTGTCGTAAAAAGTTGTCAGAATAGACAAGTGGGGCTTTCGATACCAGTAGCAACGGCCAACGGCTACGACGAATACACAATAGACTGGGGCGATGGTTCTGTCACTCAAACGGTGGGCAAATCTCCTACTAATACCTCGCATACTTATCCTGATGTCACGCCACGAACCATCAAAGTATCAGGCCGTTATGTGCCAGCAAACTGCGGTGCTTTTGCCGAGCAAAGTATTACTCCTTCGGGCTTGCCAGCTCCAATTTTTGACAAAATAAAATTAGAAGTAACGGCTCCCGACAAGGTAGAAATTTCATTCAAGGGTATTCCTGATCATGATATTGAGATTTTTAAAAGCACAGGTTTCAACCAGCCTTTTTTGACTACTGGACTGATTAACAATGCCTCGGGTGATGTAATGCAGGGCATCTCTAATGTGGATGTGCGAGCCAACGTGCAATGTTTTAAACTAATGGCTCGCAATGCCTGTGGAGTAACTACTGATTTTCCAGAACCTGTGTGCAGTGTGCCGTTTCAAGTGACAGCACAGGCCAACCAAAACGATGTGCAATGGACTCCCTATCAGTCGGTTACGTTTGCTCAATATAGCCTTTTGCGAGACGACACAAGCATCACCACCAGCAATCAGAAGTCGCTGCAACAGTACAGCGATAAAAATGCCAAATGCGCTCGGTTTTGTTATCGGTTGCAGGTGCAAACCCAATATGTTGAGTCGCTGAATGAGCAAGTTTGTGTGGGTATTTCTGCCGCTACAAAACCACCAGCTCCTACGGGATTGCTGGGTACAATTATCCAAAACCAAGTAGTGCTTAATTGGAATGCTGTTACAAGCATCCCGCAGCCACGATATCGAATTTTTAGAGGTGATGGAGCAACAGGAGCTTTTCAATGGTTGAAAGATACGCTTTCTATCACGCACATTGATGCAACAATTGACCCATCTACCCAGCCTTATTGCTATCAACTTACTTATCGAGATGGATGCGGCAATGAGTCGGAGCCGTCAAGTCCAGTTTGTGTGATGTTCTTGGCACAACGAAGCGACGAGCTGGTCTGGACGGCCTACCAACGGTTTTCTTCGGGAAGTCCTGTTTATATTGTAGAACAATTGGATGCTGCTGGCAATGTGGTAACTACCTTTCCGGCAGGCACTTCGCTTAGTTATACACCCACCATCAATCCAGGCGAAAAGGTACGGTTTCGGATACGAGCCAGGGCCATAGACGGGCAGGAAAGTTACTCTAACGAAGTAGTTTTTGGCGAAACCATCCAGTTGTTTGTGCCAAATGCTTTCTCCCCAAATGGTGATGCAATCAACGACACTTTTGAACCCAAAGGGCAGTTTCAGACTTTCAAGATGCTGATTTACAGCCGTTGGGGTGATGTAGTGTATGAAACAGAAGATCGAAACAAAGGTTGGGATGGGCAATATAACGGCATACCTGCACAAGAGGGAGCGTATGTGTATCGGATTGAAGTGACCGGAGCAGATGGCAAAACCCACGTGCGAACTGGAACGATGACATTGGTGAGATGATTTAGATTCCTGATGTTGGATTCTGGATGCCTGATATTTGATCTCTGTTTTATACGAAATCACTATCTCGTATCAGGCATCTGGAATCAATGGTATCTATCAGGTATCTGGAATCAAGTATCATGGTATCCATTTGAAAAACTATAAACATAAAAACCCTACCTTTGTAGCAAAAAAAATATTCCTCTGTTTTTTGTAAATTCAGAGAACATTAACCCCGCAGCAAAACCATGTTTGACATGATGAATATGCTTGGAAAAGCCAAGGAAATCCAAGCCCGCCTCAAAGAAGCCCAAGATAGCCTGGGTAGCCTCACCGAAAGTGCCGAAGTAGGTGCTGGTTTAGTAAAAGCCACTGTTAATGGTAAAAAGCAATTGATTTCGCTCGATATTGACCCCGATTTGCTGAAACCCGAAGACCGTGAAATGTTGCAAGATTTGGTAGTAGCTGCTACTAATAAAGCACTTCTTAACATTGATGAACAAATAAAAGCGCACCTAAGCAAATCTACAGAAGGACTCATGCCTAACATTCCGGGTATGGACTTGGGTAGCCTTTTTAAGTAAGAAGATTTTTAGGTTTTTCTATTGAATACTGTGTTTGAGTCATCTCCATACATCGCTTCTCCAATAGTCCCCACTGGGGGTTTGGGGGCAACAGACATCGCCGTTGTTATACTAAACTATAACGGAAAAAACTTCTTACAGCAGTTTCTCCCCTCAGTGCTGGCGCATTCTGGCGAAGCGGCAATTTATGTAGCTGACAACGCTTCTACTGACAATTCAATAGCGTTGCTTGCAAATACTTTTTCCGAAGTTCGTGTTATTCAATTGCTTGAAAACCACGGTTTTGCACAGGGTTACAACGAAGCCTTAGCCCAACTCGAAGGACAATTTAAGTATTATGTACTACTCAATTCAGACGTAGAAGTAACACCCAATTGGCTTGGTCCGATTCGTGAATTGATGGAAGCCGACGAACAGATTGCCGCTTGCCAGTCTAAAATGTTAGACTTTAACCAACGTACGCATTTTGAATACGCTGGAGCAGCTGGTGGTTATATTGACTACTTGGGGTATCCGTTTTGTAGAGGGCGTTTGTTTGTAAACTTAGAAGAAGACCACGGGCAATACAATGACACAACGGAGGTGTTTTGGGCTTGTGGGGCGTGTATGTTTGTGCGGGCGGATGTATTTCATCAATTAGATGGCTTTGATGGTGATTTTTTTGCTCACATGGAAGAACTCGATCTTTGCTGGCGTATGAAAAACGCTGGCTATAAGGTTTTTACCTGTGGCGAATCGGTTATTTATCACGTAGGTGGTGGTACTTTGCATAAATCAAATCCACACAAAACATTCTTGAATTTTAGGAATGGACTCGCTCTACTTTATAAAAATCACCCTCGCCAAGACTTGTACCTCAATTTGCTTAAACGCCTGATATTAGACGGTGTAGCAGGGGCAAAATTCCTATTTTTTGATTCTCCACTCGACTGTTGGGCGGTTATTCGAGCGCATTTCAACTTTTATCTTCATTTTTGGAGCTGGCGACGCAAACGCTTGGCCCTATTGGCACAGCGCCGTGCCATTACGCATCCCGAAGTATATGCACAAAGTATTGTGAAACAGAGTTTTTTGCTCAAAAAACACAAGTTTTCAGAACTGAACTGGAAGCCACAACAAGAGGTATTAGAAACAATTTCGTAAGAAAACCACCTACTTATTTTCCTTCGCTAAGTAGGCAGCACCCATCAAGGCAATCATCAGCAACACGCCAGTAATCTCGAATGGTAAGGAAAAATCCGTCATCAATTGAATACCAATTCCGTTGACTTTAGACCTAAGTGGTTGCTGGTCAAAGTGATGGGCTTCGAGGCGAGCAAAGTTGGCATTGCGAAAAGCCCATACTAACACCGAAAAGATACCAACTGCCAACACCAGCCCCCAAAAGGTGTTGCGATGCTCGCTTACAATAATATTAGGTACAAGTGCCGCTTGTTTGATTTTGGTTTTGTTGGTGAGCATAATGCCAAAAATCATCAAGACCAACACCCCACCTATATAAACCATAATTTGGGTAACTGCCAGAAAATCACCCCCAGCCGTGATGTACAAGGCCGCCATCCCCAGAAAGGTAAGCAACAAGCTAAATGCCGAATACAGCACATTCCGACTCAGTAGTACAATGAAGGCAGAGCCGACTGTTAAAACAACAAAGAAGTAAAAAATAAAAGCAAGCAAGGTATATTAAGTTTTGTTGCCCGTCTGCACCGAAGGTCTGACGGAACAGCTACGTATAATCATTCTACTGAGGTGGCCGCTTAAAAGTAGGCTTAAAAGCAGGCTTTTTTACCTCTACTTTCTCCTGACTTTCGACTATCTCGACCTTCTCCTGACTTTCGACTTCTTCTATCACCGCAGGTTTCTTGAAAGTAGGCTTAAAAGCAGGCTTTTTGACTTCGACTTTCTCCTGACTTTCGACTTCCTCTACCACCGCAGGTTTCTTGAAAGTAGGCTTAAAAGCAGGTTTTTTGACTTCGACTTTCTCCTGACTTTCGACTATCTCGACCTTCTCTTGACTTTGGACTTCTTCTGTAACAGCAGGTTTCTTGAAAGTAGGTTTAAAAGTAGGTTTTTGGGCCTCTACTTTCTCCTGACTTTCGACTATCTCGACTTTTTCTTGACTTTGGATTTCTTCTGTAACAGCAGGTTTCTTGAAAGTAGGCTTAAAAGCAGGCTTTTTGATTTCGACTATCTCGACTTTTTCTTGACTTCCGACTTCCGACTTCTGACTGGGCGGCATCCCGCTTCCACTTTCTGCTTTTAGGGCTTCTTTTTCTTTTACAAATTGTTCGTATAAAGCTCGTTTTTCTTCTGCTTTCTCAGGCGTGAGGTTCCCGAAAGCAAAATTCATTTGCGTAATATCAAACGTCGAAAAATCGTAATCTTTTGTCATGGTCAGGCACTCTGTGGGGCAAACAGTAGTGCAAAGTCCACAGAAACAGCACTTGGCCATGTCAATATCAAACTTGGCGGCATAGAGCCGAATCGGCGAACCATCTGAGGCATGGCCAATTACTTCTGGCGACTTAATAGGCTCAATATCAATGCAATCGACGGGGCAAATCTTGGCACATTTGTCACAGACAATGCAATCGTCCATCTCGTTGTAGAGTTGGTAGCGTGCGTGGTCAGGTACAGGAAGGGCTTCGAGTGGATAGCGCAAAGTAACCATGCCAGTGTCTTGAGCAAAATAATTGCTTTCGCTCACGTAGATAGGTTTGCGCCGTTTGTGAGCGGCTCTAATATGCCGAAATGATACCTGTAAGCCTTTGAGCGAAGACTTAATACCTTCAACGAGGTCTCCGAAGTAAGAATTGTTAGCGCCTTGGGGCATTAAGTATAATAATAGATTGGATGAATGAACGAATAGCCAGCTGATTTCTTAACCAAAAACCGCCGTGCATTGGTTCAAAAAAACATTTTTTTAAAATGTGTATTGTACATAAATGGAAATTTGGATGGAGCGGCCTCGTGCATAATGTCATAAACAGCATCGAAAACATTCTCGGTGTTGGGCTTGGTAAAGTAGTCGCCATCGGTAGTATAAGCTGGGCGATGTGGCTTGGCTGTGAGTGTACGAGGCTGTGAGTCAAGTAATTGCCAAGCATTTTGCTCGCCTAATATTTTGTCAAGTATAAACGAAGCCCCACCACCGGGCATGTCTTCGTCTGTTACCAATAAGCGATTGGTTTTTTGTACGGATTGCCGTATTACCCCATCAAAGTCAAACGGAAGCAAGGTTTGTACATCAATCACCTCTGCACTAATGCCTACTTCTGCCAGTTGAGAGGCGGCCTCCATCACAATGCGGCACATAGAGCCATAGGTTACAATGGTGATGTCTGTTCCCGTTCGTAAAATTTCAGGCATACCTAATTTTACGTGATAATTGGCTAAGTTTTTCAAAGGCGTTTCTTTCTGACGATACCCATTGAGGCACTCTATTACCAGGGCTGGGTCGTCGGCCTTGAGCAAGGTGTTGTACATACCTGCTGCTTGGGTCATATTGCGAGGTACACATACTACCATGCCCCGCAAGCCATTTAGTATCAGGCCAATGGGTGAGCCAGAATGCCATACACCTTCTAAGCGGTGGCCACGTGTTCGCACAATAAGCGGTGCTTTTTGTCCGCCTGCCGTGCGATAATGTAGGCTTGCCAAGTCGTCGGAGAGGGTGGCGAAGGCATAGAAAATATAATCTAAATACTGAATTTCGGTAATGGGGCGCAAGCCACGCATTGCCGCCCCAATGCCTTGCCCAATAATGGTGGTTTCTCTAATACCCGTGTCGGTAAGGCGCAATGAACCAAATTTATCTTGAAGGTCATGCAGGGTTTGATTCACATCGCCAATTTTGCCAACGTCTTCGCCAATGATAAAAATACGTGGGTCACGAGCCAAAGCACTATCAAAAAACTGATTGATGATTTCTCGACCATCTATTTTAGGGGCTTCGATATCAAATACCGGAGCCAATTCAATCAACTTGGCAGCAAGTTCTTCGTCCGTTCCTTTGGTAATATTTATGGCAGACTCAGCAGATTGACTATATACATAAGAATTGTAACGATTCCAATTGGCTTCCTTCGAGAGTTCTAACCAGTCAATAAAGGCTTGCTTTATGGGTAAATTTTCGTTTCGCATGGCTCGTACTGCCTTTTTTGCAGCAGATACAGCATTCCAACGAATTGGATTAACGGTGTCTTTGAACTCTTTTTCTATTTCAAGTAATTTAGCTTGTTGTGAACTTTCTTTAATGGCTTGGCGTAATAATTTTTCAACGCCTTCTAAGTCACCTTTTAGAGAATCATTGTAAGCTTTCCAAGCAGCTTCACGGGCTTTTTTGGCAACACGAGCGGCTTCTGCTTCTATTTGGTCAAGTTCGGTTTCGGTAGCATAGCCATTTGTCAATATCCATTCTCTAAACAAAAGATTGCAATCGTTTTCAATTTCCCAATTTAATCTTTCTTTAGATTTGTAACGCTCGTGCGAGCCCGACGACGAATGCCCCTGCGGTTGGGTGCACTCAATTACATGCACAATGCTTGGCACGTGTTCGGTGCGAGCCAAGTGTGCGGCTCGTTGGTAGGTTTCTAACAGCCCCACATAGTCGGAGGCTTTTACCACAAAAATTTCAAAGCCTGGCTCGTCGTCGGTGCGTTGAAACCCAGCCAAGGCTTTTGAAATACTGCTCTTAGTAGTCTGGTATTCAACGGGTACAGAAATGCCGTAGCCGTCGTCCCAAATAGAAAATATGACAGGAATTTGCAAAACCCCCACTGCATTGACAGCCTCAAAAAACATTCCTTGAGCCGTAGAAGCATCGCCAATGGTTGCAAAACAGACTTCGTTGCCATTGTTTGAAAATTTGCCGTAGTCATTGAAACGTTCCTTCAATTCGGGCAAATGGCGGTAGAGTTTTGAAGCATACCCAAGCCCAACAGCACGGGGGATTTGCCCAGCAGTGGGAGAGATGTCACCAGCAGAGTTCTTGAATTCGAGTTGGTTACGCCAGAGGCCGTTGTCGTCCACCCAGCGGGTAGCGTAGTGGCCGTTCATGGTACGGCCACCCGAGTTGGGGTCAAAAGTGGCATCAGTATGTCCATAGAGTTGGGCAAAATATTCTTGCCAATTGAGTTCCCCTACGGCAGCTACAAATGTTTGGTCACGATAATAACCCGACCGCACATCTCCTTTACGAAACGCCCGAGCCATGGCCAATTGGGGTACCTCTTTACCATCGCCATAAATGCCAAACTTGGCTTTTCCCATGAATACCTCTTTACGAACCAACAAGCTACAATGGCGGCTTTCCCATGCAATTCGGTAGTCTTCAAGAACAGTTTCTCGGTCAAGGAGAAACGTTACGTCATTCAGAAAGAGGTCAGTTTCCACAGCGGTTAAGTTTTTGGGGTGGTTAGTACAAACGCTGGTTGTCGTGTTGTAAAATCTTATTTTATATCAAGTATCTACTAAAAAATATAGTTATGCTTGCATAAAATAGACTTTAACATTTTATTAACACCAACTAATTTTTGAATAATCTACTTTTGTTTCGTAAAATTAAATGAAAAAAATCGGTCTATCAAAAAGCCCTCAGATTGTTAACAACATCATGTTAAAAGAATATTTGGTGGTTTTTGCATTACTCCGTACTTTCGTTTAACTTTTCTTAGAAGTCCGTAATCAAATTTTTGTTAAACTTTAATAAAACTACATTTTCGTTATGAAAAAATTTTTTGCAGTTGCCGTAACCCTTCTTGCTTTTGCTTCGGCCAGCTATGCTCAGGGTGTTATCAAGTTCAAGAGTGAAAAACACGATTTCGGTAAAGTAGCACAGGGTGTGCCTGCTGTTTATACCTTTGAGTTTACTAACACTGGCAATGCCCCTGTTATTATTTCAAACGCTCAGGCTTCATGTGGTTGTACTACTCCTGACTGGACCAAAGACCCAGTTATGCCAGGCAAAACAGGTATTGTAAAGGCATCTTACAATGCTGCTTCAATGGGACCTTTCACCAAAACGGTAACTGTGACAAGTAATGCTGAAACACCAACAGTAGTACTTACTATTACAGGAGAGGTTGTTAGTAAAGAAGACGCTGCCAAGCTGCCAACCAGTGCTAAAAAAGCAGGTACTAAGTAATTGATATTCAGCATAAAAAAAGGCCATTTGCAAAAGCGAATGGCTTTTTTTGTGTTTTCTAAATCCAAAATACCTTGGTTATCGTAAGTATAGTTAAGTAAGGTTCTCATATTAGGGTTAAGATCAGGTTAAAACCATAGAATGAAATACAGGTGTGGGTTATTTCATTCAATAGTACAAGGGGCTTCATTTGAAGCCCTTTTGTATTTTAGGGCTTTGCCGCTCGCTCAAAAAATGGCATAAAAGTTGTTTCTTAACCTAAAATCGTTAGTTTTGCTAATCTAAAAAAATATCCTCCTTTGAGCAAGAGACGAGTAAATTTACCAGAAGAATACCTTGTGGAAATGTTGCGTAGCCGAGACCAACGGGCATTTACCATTTTGTATGATAATTATTCAGCAGCATTGTATGGCGTTATCCTAAAAGTAGTGCGAGATGAAGACACCGCCGCTGATGTATTGCAAGATTCGTTCATAAAAGTATGGCGCAACATTGATAGCTACACCTCTACTAAGGGCAGTTTGTTTACATGGTTGCTAAATGTTTCTCGCAATACAGCCATTGACAAAATACGATCGCAAGATTATCAGCAGAGCCAACAAAACCAACCAATTGAAAGCTCCGTAAGTATGGTTGACCGTTCGGCACAGATTGAAACACAAGTTGATGCCATTGGGCTTCGAAAAGTAATAGATACCCTGCGCCCAGAATACCGCACCCTGATTGAGTTGATTTATTTTCAAGGCTACACACAAGCCGAAGTGTCAGAAGAGTTGGGTGTACCACTCGGAACCGTTAAGACCAGAGTAAAAGCCGCTCTCACGCAGTTGCGAGGGTTGGTTGCTGTGCTATTGGCCTTGGTTTCAACCTTCTGGTTTTGGGATATTGACCTCTAATGATGGGGGTTGAGTTTTGAGTATTTAATGAACTGAAAGTCAGACAGAGACATTAACCGAATAAGAAATTGAACACAAAAGAATTCATCGAATCTGGGATTTTGGAAAGCTATGTGCTGGGCTTCACGTCAGATGAAGAAACAGCCCAAGTGGAAACTGCTTTAAAGCAGCATCCAGAGCTAACTGTTGAGGTTGAGAGTTTGAGAGGAACACTCGAAGAATTTGCCATCAATAATGCCATTACCCCCCCGCCTGCCTTACGAGACAGGGTGCTGGAGGCAATTGAAAAATTGAGGGAAGAAGAACGAGAAGCCCAAGTAGTAGCATTTGAGCCAGAAAGTACAGAAACAAAAACCAGAAGTTTGTGGAGTACTCCGTGGTTAGCAGCTGCCTCTGTGGTATTATTATTAGCGAGTGCCCTGTCCAACTATGTGCTGTATAACCGTTGGCAAAACTCCGAAACTCGCTTGGCTACCTTAGAGTCTCAAAATCAGATTATTGCTCAAGAGTTGCAAGTTACTAAGTCAAACTACGTGGCCATGAATGATGAATTGGGCGTGTTGCGCCAATTCACAACACAAAAAATCAAATTGGCAGGTACACCCGACTCGCCCGAATCGTCGGCCACAGTGTATTGGAACAAAGAGAAAAAGGAGGTTTATCTTACGGCCCTGAACCTGCCCGATGTGCCTACCAACAAGCAGTATCAACTATGGGCAATTGTCAATGGCAAACCTGTAGATATTGGCGTGTTTGATATGGGTAAAAATCTGTTGCGTCTTAAAGATGTGTCTGATGCTCAGGCATTTGCCATTTCGCTCGAAGCCCGAGGCGGAAGCACTACCGAAGCTGGGCCCAAAGGCCAAGTCTATTTGATGGGTAAGGTATAGAAGGCAAATTAGTAATTTTTGAAAGGTTCAAAAACACTAAATTAAGGCCAGCAATCGTTTGAAAAAAACAGAAGCCTGTTAATCTTTTTTAAGAGGTTTCTATGCAAAATTTTGGTTTTATCAACGGGTCTGCTTACCTTTCAAAAGTTTTATTACTATTTAATTTTTAGTTTTTCATGAAAACAGGTATTGTTAAGTTTTTCAACGAAAGTAAAGGGTACGGTTTCATCACAGATGATGCTACCAACCAAGAAGTTTTTGTACACATCTCAGGTTTGGCCGATGGCACAACCATCCGTCAAAACGACGCTGTATCTTTCAACACAAAAGAAGGCAAAAAAGGCTTGAATGCCGTAGATGTACAGAAAATTGGTTAAAAAACTTTGAGGAGTTTTTTAACAAAAAATCCCCAGGCAAGCCGTTTGGGGATTTTTGTGTTTTCCGCTGTTTTAATATTTTTAGGTAAACCACACCATCACATCGTCTTTGGATGGCATCTTTTCCTCAATTTTCAACTTCTTCCGCATTCCACCTAAGTCGTTAAAAACTTTATTGGGGTTGGCAGCTTTGAGGGCTTCAATGGTCTGAAAACCCATCTGCCGCAGGGCCGGAATCCACGCTGTTGGCACACCAATTTCCTCAAAATCACTATCTTTTGACACTTCAAGTTTCTTTTCGGGGCGCATCTGTGGGAAGAAAAGCACCTCTTGAATACTCATATTGTTGGTCATAAGCATGGTGAGGCGGTCAATACCAATACCAATGCCAGAGGTAGGCGGCATTCCGTACTCTAAAGCCCGCAAAAAGTCCTCGTCCATTTCCATGGCTTCTTCATCGCCTCGCTCTTTGAGGCGGAGCTGATCTTCAAAGCGTTCTCGTTGGTCAAGCGGGTCGTTTAATTCTGAGTAAGCATTACAGATTTCTTTACCATTGCAAATGGCCTCAAACCGCTCCACTAAGCCTGGCTTACTACGATGCTTTTTGGTGAGTGGCGACATCTCTACGGGGTAGTCAGTAATAAAAGTTGGCTGAATGAGCTGATGCTCTACGTGCTCGCCAAAAATCTCATCAATAATTTTAGCAGAACCCATGGTGGTGTCCACTTCTACATTGAGACCCTGAGCCACATTGCGTAGCTCCGACTCACTCAAGCCTTCTATATTTATGCCTGTAAAGGCTTCGATGGCTTCAAACATGGTATAACGTTTCCAGGGGCGTTGAAAATCAATGAGGTTGTTGCCTACTTGTACTTGGGTAGTGCCATGGAGTTGGAGGGCCACTTTTTCAATGATTTCCTCGGTGGTATCCATCATCCAGAGGTAGTCTTTGTAGGCTACATAAAACTCTACTTGCGTAAACTCAGGATTGTGGGTTCTGTCCATGCCTTCATTTCTGAAATCTTTGGCAAATTCAAAAACACCGTCGAATCCACCTACAATTAAGCGCTTAAGATAAAGCTCGTTGGCGATACGCAAATACAAAGGCATATCTAAGGCATTGTGGTGGGTTTTGAATGGCCGAGCGGTAGCCCCTCCGTGGATAGCCTGCAAAATGGGTGTTTCTACTTCAAGATAGCCCTTGTCAGTCAAGTAGTTCCGAATGGTATTGACCAATTTGGCTCGCTTGACAAAAATGTCTTTTACCTGTGGGTTCACAATCAAGTCCACGTAGCGTTGCCGATAGCGTTGCTCGGGGTCGGTAAAGGCATCATATATTTTACCATCTACCTCTTTGACA
>JBGAVQ010000012.1:0-38132 GCA_044228045.1 Spirosomataceae bacterium | reverse complement strand
CTTTGGTACTTGAATACGGTATTCGTCGGCACTAAAAATAGGTAAAGCCCTGGCAAGTGTTGACATACCAATATTACCCGAATAGTTGAAAGTTGAAATACCAGATTTGCCTTTTTTTGTTGTGATAAGTACCACCCCATTGGCCCCACGAGAACCATAAATGGCGGTAGCAGAGGCATCTTTGAGTACGTCAATAGACTCAATGTCTTGCGGATTCAAAAAATTAAGCGGGTTGGTTGCCCCGCCAGTACTTGAGTTGTCCAAGGCCATACCATCTAATACAAACAATGGGGTACTGCCAGTCCTAACACCCCCTGGCCCTCTAATGCTAATACTTTGAGTACCACCTGGTTCGCCGCTGGCTGAGGTTACATTTACGCCCGCTACTTTACCTTGTAGCAATTGCTCTGGCGAGTTAATAATCCCTCTGTTAAATTCGGCACTTTTAATTGATTTTACTGAGCCAGTCATGTCTTTTTTGACAGCACTACCGTAGCCAATTACCACCACTTGAGCTAATTCAGAAGCATCAGACTTCAAAGCCACGTTAAGCGTACTTTTGCCAGCTACTGCTACCTCTTGCTTAACATACCCTATAAAACTGAAAACCAGTACTGCCTTATCGTCGGGTACGGTGATAGAATAATTGCCATTTACATCGGTATTGACACCACGTTGCGTGCCTTTGATGGCTATGCTACATCCAACAAGCGGCTCGTTGGTAGTTGCATCCGAAACACGTCCTTTTATAGTTATATCAACTACCTTGGGGGGTAGCGAGGTGCGAGCAGAAGATACAATTTCTGCTTTTACTTGTTGGGAATTCCCCCACAAAATGGCAAGTAACAAAACGCCAATGATGATTTTGATAGGGGGAGCTGATGAGTACAGATGTTTCATAATTTGAATGATTAGTTATTTGGTGGTAAAAGTAGGTGATTCCAGAATCCGCTTGTGTTAAGTTTTAATGAACAAATAAGCGACTTCTACAGAGCATTAGATATGCACATGCTGTGGGCAAAACCAATCCTAATTTTTATGTAATTTTATCAAAAAAAAATTGAACAATTACAATGCTATTTCATGCAAACGTTTGAAATACTTATGCAAACGTTTGAAAAAGTAGTTTTAATCTATTTTACCTTTTCACAAAGATGGAGAGGCTATGTACCTACTTTTTTGGAAGAATCCCGAATGATGAGTTCAGGTGGTAAGACAATACTTTGAGGCGAGGAGGCTTGTTCTAAATGTTCTAAAAATAAATGTGCAGCTTCTATCCCGATGGCTTTGCTCTGCCGCCCTACTGAGCTTAGGGTTGGATAGAAATACTGAGATAAGGGGTTATTATCGAAGCCAATAACGGCTATTTGGTGAGGCACTTGTAATCCTTTTTCACGGATTACCGAGAGCGCACCAAAACAAACTTGGTCGTTTACTCCAAAAATACCATCAGGCGGATTGGGTAAGTTAAGTAGCCATTTTGTGGGTTCGATGGCACTTTGGGGCTGAAATGTAGTTGCGCAGATCAATGATTCCACAATAGGAAACCGGTGATGAAGTAGGCAATCTTTATATCCCTTAAATCGTAATTCAGAGACTGCTAATCCAACGGGGCCTTTCAAATGAGCAATTCGTTGGCAACCTACGTTTATCAAATGTTCAGTTGCCATCCATGCACCCTGATAGTCGTCAATGGTTACACCCTCAGTTTCGATGGTTTCATGCTTTCTATCCATAAAAATCAAGGGAACGCCCTGATTGATAGCCATTTTGAGGTGTATATCATGCCCTTCGTCGTATGTTTCTTGCGAAATGGAAATAAAAATACCATCTACTCGATTAGAAAGTAACCGCTCAACATATTCTTTTTCGAGTATATAACTTTCGTTGCTTACACAAATATTGAGCAAATAACCCAGTGGTTGCAAAACTGATTGTAGCCCTTCGACCATTGAGTATTCGTGATACTGACTGATAGAGGGAAGAATAATCCCAAGTGTTTTGGTACTTTTGTGTAGCAAACTCAGCGAAACCGAATTGCGTTGATAACCCATTTGTCGGGCATATTCTTGAATGGTATTACGAGTTTCGGCACTGATTAAAGGGCTGTCGTTTAAGGCTCTCGAAACCGTAGATGGGGAGCATTTGAATTTGCGGGCAATATCTTTGATGGTGATCATGCTACGCAATTATCCATTAGTGGTTCGGCTCAATAGTAAGTTTCTTAAACTCCTCATAATCACGCACATAGTCGTTGACATCGTAAGGGTGCGAGGCCATAGCCAATTGAAAAGTAGCTTCCCCATACGAAATGTAATGCCATGTTTTGGGTGGGATATACAAACCAAGCGTGGGGCGGTCTAACACGAATTCCTTGATTTCACCATCAATGGTCTCAGTAATAACGTACATAACCCCCTTAATTGCAATGAGCAATTCGGCGGTGTATAAATGAGCTTGATAGCCACGGTTGGCACCATTTGGCACATTGTAAGTCCAAAAAACACGTTGAATTTCAAAAGGCAAAACAGCATTGAGGCCGTTTTCGACTACTGAAAGCATTCCTGTTTCGTCTATTCCGTGTGCAGGAAAATCAAGCAAATATGGTTTTGATTGCATCATAAAAAAATCACCTCGCCACACTAAGTCAATCATCAGTACAATGATTAACGTAATCTATTTATTATCAATTGTTTAGTACTATTTTCATTGTACAAATGAAACTTTATTACTTCAACAAAAGACCTGTTTCTTAAAAATGTTTTAAAAATACTACTTTTTCAGTCTCAATGCCTCCTAATTTTTGTTTGAACTGATAAAGTCCTTGATTGATTAGGCCATTAACCGATGAAATCCCCAAGTCTAAAAGCTCAAATGTTTGATTTTTGGCCCACTCGCCCAATTGTTCAATTAGCATTACAGAAGGGCTGTCTGTGAGATAGTTAGTGTGATCGGCAGGTAAAAAGTAATACAAGATTCGCTCATTTACTTTTACACCTACACACGCCGCTATCAGGATTTGAGCATCCAAAATTCCGAATAAAAAGAAGTTTTTTGGAAATTTTTTAAATAATTCTTCAATTTCTGTCAAAGATAGGCTGAGTGGAATGTTTTTTCGGCTTCGGGCCTTTGTCAATAACACGAAGTAATCCGTTAAAAAATCTATTGGTAGTTCACGAAATTGATAGCCTTTTTGATGACACTTTTTGAGTCGCCTCACCTGATTGGGAGCAAACGCCACTGACACATTCGATAAAGAACTGAGTGCCAGATGTTGGTTTATTTCTGTAACTTGAATGTTGAAACCCACTTGCATCAAAGCAGATTTTAAAACAAGATATACCGATGGCTCATAGGCTGCTGAATACCAGTTGATTCGGATAGCTTGAACAGGGTGCTGTTTGGCCCAATTCACTATTTTAAGAATAAAATCTAATAAAACTACCTCGCTAAGATGTGGGGCGGCTTCAATTCCTCCAAAGGTTGCCCTACACGGACTAATTGCATTGGAGTCTTTTACAAAACAGCTGAATCGGGCTACAATGGAGTTGGTGCTTAGCTGAAGCAGGTGAAAAGTATAATACTCATCGTGCTTTTGCGAGACCAAGTGCTCGGGTTCGTTGAACAGATACCGCTCAAAATCGTAGGATAGGGCAGGGTTACTACAAAGATTTCGGTAAATGACTGTTCTATACTCCACGAATGGTTCGTTAAAAATGGTATTATTGCTACAAAATTATCACTTTTTCCTCCATTGTCATGCTCTACTTACTTTCCAGTATTATTTTGTCGGTTGTGCTACTCCTTAACTTTAGACTGTATCCTCGCTACAAAGTCAGTGTTTTACAAGCAATTGTTTTCAATTATCCTGTTTGCTTTCTCACGGGTTTGTTACTAATGCCACATAATCAACACTTTAACCTTGATTTTTCGTTGGATTGGACATGGATGGCACTGGCCTTGGGTGTAGGCTTTATCATTACTTTTTTGCTGTCGGGATATTCTACACAACGCATGGGCATTACGGCTACGTCGTTGGCAAACAACATGTCGCTGGTAGTGCCAGTATGTTTTAGCTTATTTATCCTCCAAACAGGCAAGCCGTTCGACTGGCTCAATTATTTAGGATTAGTATTGGCTCTGGTGGCGGTTGGGCTAAGTGCTATTCGAAAAGAAGAGGGCGTCAACAATCGTTCTCGTACTGATTTTTGGCTTCCTGTCTTTGTGTTTTTAATGTATGGCATTACCAATACCACCATCAACTACATGAATTTTAAGTACATCCCCAATCCTGACCTTACTGTTACCGTTACCCTCACCATGGTGCTGGGGGCCATTGTAGCAGGACTTTTGATGTTGATTGTGAGGGTAATAACGGGCAAAGAGAAAATAGAAAGGCAAAACCTTGTGGCTGCCGTCACATTGGGCGTGCCTAATTTTCTGTCATTTTATACTTTGCTATTAGCACTTTCGGAGTTTCAGAACAACGGGGCTTTTGTGTATCCGCTTTACAATGTGGGAGTTATAGTAGTAGCGGCGGCAATGGCGGTGTTTGTGTTTAAAGAAAAACTACTGACTGCCAACAAAATCGGCCTTTTACTGGCCATTATGGCTATTGTCTTGATTAGCTGGCAAGAATTATGGGCATTGAGGTAATTAGCTAATATCTCCATCCCCAAGCTGAAGCACGGGGCAATGTAAGGTTTTGATAGACAAATTGATGCCAATTAGTTTCTTTTTAAAGCCAACTGAAAATGAAAAAACTGCCCTTATTCTTTCTCTACTTTATAATCAGTTTGTCTGTTAGTGGGCAATACAATCCTACCACCAATCACATAGATAGCCTTTTACAAGCATTAACCAAAACCACAGTGGATACGGTTAAGTATAAGCTACGCTTTCAATTGGGGCTGGCCAATCAGTCGGTCAACCCTAATAAAGCGGTCCATCATTTTCAGGAGAGTCTAAAAATCGCCAAAGCACTTGATGACTTAAAAAGAATCAAAAGCAGTTTGCTTTCGCTTTCGTTGTTGTATAAGGATATTGGCGAGGCTCCAAAATCTATCGAAATGTTGAAAGAAGTATTGCACTATTCCGAAAAAGACAAGGGCAGTGATTATGCAATGGCACTGGCGTTTATTGGTGAAAATTACAAAGTGCAAGGAGACTTGGTAAATTCACTCAACTATACCCGTAGAGCATACCTACTCTCAGAAGAAAATCTAAAAAATAAGACAAAGAAATTTGATAAAGCGGGGTACGTGGCGGGGCCACTAAAAATGGGAGAGATATTTGAGATAACCAATCAATTAGACTCAGCTTTGTACTACGCTCAAATGAGTTACAAGCGGGTTTTAGAAAAACCAATCCCATTTTTTTATTGTGATATATGCAATTTGTTAGGCAAGATTTATGACCGATTAAATCAAAACAAGACAGCAATCGGCTATTATCATTTGGCATTGAGCAAGGCAGTGGAGGTTAATTTCCCCAACAATATCCAACGAAGTCAGCTGGCCATAGCAAGCTTTTATCATAAAACCAGCCAGCCCGATTCGGCCATTTACTATGCTTCGCAAGCCTATGATGGTGCAAAAAAGCTAAAAGGATTTGAGGTTATGAAACAAGCCGCAGGGCTGTTGCGAATAGTGTACAAAAAGCAAGGTAATTATGTCAAAGCACTGTTTTATAGTGATTTGGCTGTGGCTGCTCGAGATAGTATAACAGGTGCAGAAAAAGTGCGAGAAGTACAAAATCTGACCCATAGAGAGGAAAGAAGGCAGCAGATGATTCAACAAAAAATAGAAGATGAACATACTGCTTTTGAAAACAAAGTTAAAATTTATGCTTTGTTGGCTATCTTGATTGCGGTGCTTTTGCTGGCAACTATACTGTATCGTAACAACCGACAAAAGCACAAGGCGAATGAATTGCTACACGAACAAAAAGAAGAGATCCAGAAGCAAAAAGTCCAACTCCAAATGTCTTTTGATAATCTCAAAATCACTCAAAACCAACTCATTCAAGCCGAAAAACTCGCCAGCCTTGGCGAACTTACCGCCGGCATAGCTCACGAGATTCAGAATCCCTTGAATTTTGTAAATAATTTTTCAGAATTGAGTTTGGAGTTGATAGAAGAAATAAAGCAGGAGCGAGAAGTGAGAAGTGAGCAACGGGATGAGGGCTTAATAGACGAACTGCTTGCTGACCTTTCACAAAACCAAGCCAAAATTTACCATCACGGCAAGCGAGCGAGTAGTATTGTGTCAGGAATGTTGGAACACTCCCGCACCAGCACAGGCGAGCGCACATTGACCAATATTAACAAATTAGCCGATGAGTATCTGCGACTCAGTTATCATGGGATGAGAGCTAAAAATAAAGATTTTAGTGCTGATTATGAGTTGATTGCAGACGAAAACTTGCCACTTATCAATGTCGTTCCACAAGATATTGGGCGGGTGCTGTTGAATTTGATTAACAATGCTTTTTACGCTGTGAACGTCGGCGAGGTTCAAAACCTCGCCGACGTTAAAAAAGTAATCGTTACAACAGGACACACTACGGGCGGCGAACCGCACAACCAATTGATTATCAAAGTAATAGATAATGGCACAGGAATATCAGAAGCCACTAAAGCCAAAATCTTCCAACCCTTCTTTACTACCAAACCCACAGGCGAAGGCACGGGTTTGGGGCTGTCGTTGAGCTATGATATTATTACCAAAGGACATGGCGGAACTATTGAGGTGGAGAGCGTAGAGGGCGAAGGGACGACATTTACGGTGAAGTTGCCCTTATGAATATGATTTTCTTGTATATTTCATGCAGAAAAACTCCTCCGCATGAAAACCACCCTTAGCCTTATTTTTCTGCTCTCTTTCTGGCTGCTATACCAGCGTGCTCAGGCACAAAATGCCGTTAGGGGCGATAGCCTCCTGCGAGTCTTCAAGGCCATGCCATCGTCGCAGCAAGATACCGTTCGTGTGAATTTATTGCACGACATCGCATTCCACTATCACCTCAATAAACCCGATACCACCCTATTATTGGGGCAGCAGGGCTATCAATTAGCTCAAAAACTTAATTATCAGAAAGGCGAAAGTAGGGCTTTGAACGTAATGGCGTTTGGCTACGTTCAGTTGGGCGACTACGCCAAATCACTGAACCTGTACAATAAAGCCAAAGAAATTGAAAGCAGAACAAAAAATACAAAGCAGTTAATCAATACGCTAAACAACATCTCCGATTGCTACATGCAGCAAGGCGATTGGCATAGAGCCTTGCAGACCATGAAAGAATGCTACCAAATATTTAAAAGTACTCCAACGGCTAATCCAGGAGTGGAACCAATTATATTATCGAATCTAAGCGAAGACTATTACAACCTCCGCCAATTGGATTCTGCCTCTTATTATTTAAACAAAGCATTGGCCTTGTCAAAAAAACATAATTCTCCTACAATCACTGTTGTTTACTATACACTTGGCGATGTGGCAGTAGCTCGAGGTCAAACCAAGCAAGCACTCAGCTATTATCAGCAAGGGGTCAAAATGGCTGCCAATGATAATAATTTTACGCTTTTGCATGAATCGTACTACCGCCTGGCAAAGCTTTACCAACAAACCGCCCAGCCTGACTCTACGCTACATTTTGCTAAACTCGCATTGAATTTTAGCCAAAAAGCCTCTTATGCTAACGGCATTTTGAAGGCAAGCCAACTTTTAGCCAAGCTCTACAAAGGCAAAAACGATACTGAAGCACTGCGGTATTTTGAGATAGCTACCGCCGCCAAAGACAGCCTGTTTAGTCAAGACCGAGTCAAACAGTTGCTTTCTTACAGTTTTGAAGAAAAACAAAAACAGCAGGAAATCGAAGCTGCCAACGCCGAGTACCGCAACAGTATCAAAAACTACATTTTCATAGGGGTATTGGCTATCTTGGCTGGGATTACTGCCTTTTTTTACCGCAACATTCAGCGAGAGAGAAAAGCCAAAGCCCTGCTCCACAAACAGAAAGAAGAAATAGACTTGCAACGATCCAAAGCCGAAAAAGCCCTCAGCGAACTCACCACCACGCAAGCGCAGTTGGTACAAAAAGAAAAACTCGCCAGCCTCGGCGAGCTGACAGCGGGCATCGCCCATGAGATTCAGAATCCTTTAAACTTTGTTAATAATTTCTCAGAAATGAGTGTGGAGTTGATAGAAGAAATAAAGCAGGAGCGAAAAGGGAGGAGTGAGCAACGAGATGAGAGCTTAATAGACGAACTGCTTGCAGACCTTTCACAAAACCAAGCCAAAATTTACCACCACGGCAAACGAGCGAGTAGTATTGTGTCAGGAATGTTGGAACACTCCCGCACCAGCACAGGCGAGCGAGTAATGACTGATATTAACAAACTTGCTGATGAATATCTTCGCCTAAGCTATCATGGCATGAGAGCAAAATACAAAGACCACTTCAACGCTGATTATGAGCTAATTGCGGATGAAAAATTACCTCTAATAAATGTTGTGCCACAGGATATTGGTAGGGTATTGTTGAATTTAATAAATAATGCGTTTTGGGCGGTGGCTGAGCGTAGCCGAAGCCACCGAAGCGACTATTCACCCAAAGTAACTATTTCAACACGCTGGCTGAGCGTAGCGGCTGGCGCCCCAGCCGAAGCCAGCAATGAAGCACAAATACTTGTATCCGACAACGGCAACGGCATCCCCGCCGACATCCTACCCAAAATCTTTCAACCCTTTTTTACCACAAAGCCCACTGGCGAGGGCACAGGCTTGGGGTTATCGTTGAGTTATGATATTATAACAAAGGGGCATGGCGGTACTATTGGGATAGAAAGTATGGAGGGAGCGGGAACTACTTTTATTGTGAAAATACCCATTCAATAGAAACAGACTTGCTTCAACCTGAATAACGAGGCAAGTCTGTAAATTTACATTACCCCTTCACCCCAAACAAAGGCCGAATCCATTTGAATGGACGAATTAAGAAGTGATAAATTACCCAGCTGCCGCCAAAAGTGAGGAACGCCAACAAGAAAAACTTCAAATAAGGTGAAAGTGGTGAGGTAGCTATCCAAAATCCAAAAGCTACTTCTACGGATTGGTGTAAGATATAAAATGGATAAACCGCTTGGTTGGCATAGCGCAAAAACGGAGTCGAGAAATTGAGATAATGCTTCGCAAACCCACAGATAGTCAGGATAATAGCCCAGATATTCAATATTTTAACAAAGCCATAAGCATAAAAAATAGCATTAGGTTCGTCGTCAACAATGTCTGGAATCCAAAAGACAACGTACATGATAGCAGTAAGCGTAATAGCCAAATATAGGTACTTTTTGCGCTGTGTTTCCAGCAAGTTCCACACTGCTGGGTTACTTCCAAGCACATAGCCATAGCAAAAAACTACAAACGAAAAGCTGAGATTGTACCAATCGGCTATTAAGTTGTGCGTTACGTCCCAACGAAGCACCAATAACCAATAAATAATGAGCAGAGGAATAAACAAACTCAACAGTGCAACAGGTCGGTTAAAAATCTGATAGAAAATAACCAAGGCTTTTTTGCCACTTTCGGAACGCAACCACAAAAAGAGAGGCAGGCCCAGTATCGAATAAACCCATAAATATGCAATAAACCATAGGTGATGCCAGCTAAAACTACCTTTTGGATAGGCAACAAACTCCAACACGCTTGGATAAAAATCAAAATAGCCGCCTGTATAGTGCTTTTGTTGCAACCATTCAAAATAGATTTGAGGCGGCACTATCACAAACATCCCGAAAATTAACGGTAATAAAAGCCGCTTGGTACGCTCACCAGCAAATGCCCCTCCCGTGCGAGAGCGCAAGGCAAAACTTACCCCTACGCCTGAAATAAAGAACAAAAGTGACAAACGCCATTGTCCAAACCATCGCATCCACCACTCAAATGAAGGCAATAGTTCTGTGTTTTTGACATGCCACTCCCACGACACAAAAAACATACCCGTATGATAAAAAATCAAGATACAAAAGGCAATTACCCGAATCCAGTCAATATAATACTGGCGGCTGTTGGCTCCAACAATTGGTTCGCTCGAAGAAGTAGTCATATTATTGTTTTTTTGCCAAAATTACCCCTAATGCTGATTTCAACACGAATGGTTTGATAAGTTAGATGTTCATTCCGATAAAATCGAACGTTCTCCGCTACGATATTCCGACGGTGTTTTGCCAGTCAGTTTTTTAAAAGTGGTGTTAAATGCTGATTTAGAATTGTAGCCCACCATCTCGGCTATTTCTTCAATTTTCAAAGGTGGTTTTGAGCAAAGTAACCGCTTTGCTTCTGAGACTCGGTAACTTGCCACCAAGTCAAAAAAACTTTGCTCTAACTGCTCATTCAACACTTGCGAGAGGTGGTGGGTAGAGACTCCGAGTTGTTTTGCCAACATCGGAAGTGAAAAGTCAGCGTTCAAAAAAGGTTTTTCTACCTCCATGATCGCTTTTAATTTTTTGATGGTGGTTTCTTGTAACTCGGTTGAGAGCGACGATTTTTCATATTTACGAGGCGTGCGCTCGGTGGTTTCTTGAAAAAACACAGAGCGTCGAATCACTGAAAACATGATGGCATAAATAATAAATGAAATGTGTCCAGCAATAATATGGTCGCCTAAATCATGAACAAAACTGAGTTTGATGACCACAAAAACAACAATAATGGTCAGAAACAAAAAAGCTTGATGACGACACCAAGCCAAACGACGGTCTTGATTTGAGAAAAAAGGTAAATTTTCTCGCTGAAAATAGTGGTAAATTAGCCTGAAAGACAACACAATATAAACCAACATTTGCACCAGCATGACTTCGTTTACCCAACGTTTGGGTTCAAACCACCACCATTTTCCATAATATTCAATGTCCATTTCTGGCATTTCAGGATGATATGCCCCCCGAAACGCATTAAATTTGACCAAGTCGGACTGTGGGTAAAAAACTACACACACATACACGAGGTAAACAAAAAACGGAGCCAAGTGCCACCATTGCCGTTTTTCAAATCGCCCAGTAAGGCTGGTACTAATGTAGAGATACGATAAGGGCCCCAAAACATAATTAAGAGGTTCAGCGGCATCAACCAGCCACCATGCGTGCTGAATGAGATTGGTATAACTAAAAAAAACTTCGTTGTTGGCAAACACACAGGCCAAAATCATGAATCCCAAGCAGCGGTGTGCAAGTGGATTTCCTTGTTTACTGATTAAGAAAAAAAAAGCAAGAAATAGCCCTTGTACTTCGCCTAACAGAATCAGGACAGCAAACAAATCAAAATGTAGGGGTAAGCGTGGAATCATGGATAGCTAATGGCTTGCTCAAAGCTAATCAAATTTCTACTTTTTAGGCAACTCTATTCCAGAAACCGAATAACTTTGTGGGCAAAAGTGCTTCACAAATAAGAATGAATTTAGCATGATAAACCGACTATACCACACCTCATTAGCCTTACTAACCGATTTGTATCAACTCACAATGGCTTATGCCTATTGGAAGTCTGGCACGGCTGAAAAAGAAGCGGTTTTTAATCTTTATTATCGCAAAAACCCGTTTCAGGGTGGGTATGCCGTTGCCTGTGGCTTGGAAAGTGTGATTAGTTTTTTGAGAGAATTTCAGTTTGACGACACCGACATCGAATACCTCGCTACCTTAGAAGGTAACGATGGATCGCCACTATTTGAGAAAGCTTTTTTAGAATATTTGGTTAAACTACGGTTTTCGTGTGATATAGATGCCATTCCCGAAGGCACAGTTGTTTTTCCGAATGAACCTTTGGTGCGAGTAAAAGGGCCAATTTTGCAATGCCAACTCATTGAAACACCGCTGCTTACGTTAATCAACTTTCAAACACTTATTGCCACCAAAGCCGCTCGTTTGCGGGAAATTGCTGGTACGGACCAACTCTTGGAATTTGGGCTTAGGCGTGCACAGGGCATTGATGGCGGCGTAACAGCAAGTCGAGCGGCGTATTTGGGAGGGTGCGATGCTACTTCTAATGTATTGGCTGGTAAAATCCACAAAATCCCTGTGCGAGGCACACATGCCCATAGTTGGGTGATGTCGTTTGCCTCCGAAATAGAGGCGTTTGAGACTTATTCGGAAGCATTGCCTAATAATTGTGTTTTTTTGGTAGATACTTACAACACCATCAATGGGGTAAAAAATGCCATTGAAGTGGGCAAAAAACTGGTCGCCAAAGGCTATAAAATGGCAGGGATTCGCCTTGACTCGGGTGACTTGGCCTATTTTTCGATAGAGGCTCGTAAGTTGCTTGATGAGGCTGGGTTTCAGGATGCAGCCATTGTAGCCAGCAACGACTTAGATGAAAACATCATTGCCAGCTTAAAAGACCAACACGCCCAAATAAATGTGTGGGGAGTAGGCACCAAATTGGTAACAGGCAACGACCAGCCTGCCTTAGGCGGTGTGTATAAACTGGCGGCTATTCGCAATGATGCCAACGAGTGGGAGTATAAAGTGAAGTTGTCTGAACAAACTATTAAGGTATCAACACCAGGGATACAACAGGTAAGACGCTACAAAAATGAAAAAGGCTTTGTAGCCGATATGATTTTCAACGAGGAGTCATTTGAAGGAAACGAAGCCACCATGATTGACCCTATGGATTTTACCAAACGCCGACAATTTGATCAAAATATACCATATGAAGATTTATTAACCCCCATTTTTAGGGAAGGCCGGCTGGTATATGATATTCCTGATATTCAAGAAGTTAAAAAGAAAGTAATTGCCCAGCTTGGGCATTTTCATGGTGGTGTGCGGCGTTTTGTGAATCCGCATACGTATCCCGTTGGCTTAGAAAAAAGCTTGCATGATTTCAAGACTAATCTTATAATCACCTTGAGAGACAAAGCAAATAATAGATAAATTTACTCCAATACCTCGTAAACCGTCATGGGATTTGCTTTGTTTTTGAGGGCAATTTCTCCAATTTTTTCACAACGGAAGGCTTCTTTTACCTGTTGGTAAGCTATTTCGTTAATTACTATTTGGCCGGCTTTGGCAGCTGATTGTAGCCGTTGAGCGGTATTGACCACATCGCCGATTACAGTGTAGTCTAAGCGACGAAGGGCTACTGAGCCAATGTTTCCCGAAACCACCTCGCCCGTGTTAACCCCGATTGATACTTTGGGATAATACGTAAGGTCTCCTTCAAACTGCTCGTGGATGGTCTCAATTTGTTTTCTGACAATTAAGCAAGCTTCAATAGCTCGGTCAAGGTGGTATTCTTCTTTGAAAATGGCCATTACGCAGTCGCCCATGAACTTGTCGATATACCCCCCAGCGGCGAGGATTTCCTTTACCATTACATCAAAGTATTTGTTAATCAAACGAACCACCGTATCGGGTTGCTCACGTTCAGAAATGGCCGTAAAGCCACAAATATCAATGAATACAACCGTTGCTTGAATCACTTCGTTGGCCCCAAGCGAAGACTCAAATTCAGTTCGGGACATGAATTTGAGTACATTTTCGTCCACATACATCCGCAAAATGTTGTTTTCTTTGATGGCTTGCAGGGTCTCTTTTAGCTGGGATACGTGGCGCAGGGTTTTGAGGATAGTTACTTCGAGGTCTTCAAAATTGACGGGCTTTACTACAAAGTCAAAAGCGCCACGATTCATGGCTGTTCGAATATTACTAATGTCGTTGTAGGCCGACACCATTACCGCTTTAATTATTGGACTAACATCGCCAAGTTTGGTCAAAAGTGTAAGCCCATCCATACCAGGCATATTGATGTCACTCAAAACAACCTCTACATCAGGCTGTTGGTCTAAAATAAGCAGGGCTTTTGTTCCATTTTCGGCAAAGAAAAATTCGTATTCTCCCTCACGAATCTGACGGCGAAACTTTTGCTTAATGAGCATTTCCAAATCTGGTTCATCATCAACAACCAGTAGTTTGGTTTTCATGGTAAGGTGGGTTAATCAGACGTTAATTTTCGGGCGAAGAACCAAAATTGAACAATACAAATCAAGACTGTGTACGAATAATTTTTTCTTTTAAAGCTACAAAATCTATGGGCTTATTCAAAAAATCATCAGCACCATATTCTGTGGCTTGTTTTCTGCTTACATCGTCGCCATAAGCAGTAATCATCATCACAAATGGAGGCACCGCTTTGTATTTAAGTTTCAGGCGACGTAATAGCTCAATGCCCGTCATACCAGGCATATTGATATCTGACAAGATAAGTACAACCTCCAAAAAATGTTCTTCCAAGTACTTCAGTGCCTCTTCGCCTGAATGGGCAAATTCAAATTCAAACTCTCCACTTCTGATTTCTTTTCGATACCGTTGTTGAAAGAGAACCTGTATGTCTAATTCGTCATCTACCACCAAGATTTTCATCATCTTCATGTTTTTTTGTAAATATAAATAAAAAAGTAGGGCTTTTAACAGTACAAATAACAGAAAAAAACATTATTTATCGTACGGTAATAAAAAGACAAAAACCATTTTTTGTATGATTACCCTATTTGCAACAACCTTGATTTTTACCCTAAACAACTAATAATCAGTATATTTGTAAACTTTAAAAAGGGCATTCTAACAGTTGGCAATTGGCATAATCAGGTAGTTAATTTGGGTATAGAACAAACCTTTGCCAATAGTCAATCGTAGGTTGTGTTTCACAGAAAAATCTATAATGCAACATTTTCTAAATCGTTTTCTGTTTTTACCTACATTTACCAGCTTGAATGCCATAAGAGCATCTCTCCACTCACTCACTGTAATTAACATGGAAGCCGAAGAAAAAAAAGACAAAATTAAGAAACCCAAAAAAAAGAAACCCAGCCGAACAATAGAAACCATGTTTCGATCAAGTATGAACAATCATATTCGATTGAGCGAGATGGCTGATCAAAAGGCGGGTTTGTTGGTTTCTGTTAATGCAATCATTATTTCAATTATGACCTCGTTGATGGTGCAGCAGTTTACAGATAACCCTTCGTTGCTGTTGCCTACTTGCTTATTGGTATTGGTTTGTCTATTGACCATCACTTTTGCGTTGCTTGCAACCAAACCTTCTGTTAAAGGAAAACAAAATCCACCTGAGACTCCAATAAAGATGGATCTATTATTTTTTGGTTCTTACACCGCTATTCCATTAGAAAATTACAAAATAGCCCTGAAAGAAATGATGTCAAAAGATGAGACCCTTCACGAAAGTTTGATTGAAAATATTTATGCTCAGGGTATGGTACTTAACCGAAAATATAAACTCCTGAGTGTTGCCTACACTATTTTTATGTTTGGTTTTCCTCTCGTATTAGTATCTTATTTGTTGACCTTTTATTTTATTTTAAACCTTTAATTACCACGTCTTGGCCTTTGCCACCACCAGTAATGAAGATTTTTTGTAGGGATTTGGGGTTGTCAATAGTTTCATAAAACTCATCTAAGTACTTGATAGTACGCTTAATGTAACCTGTATTTAGGTTTGGATTGTCTTGATATAGCGCATAAAGTTGAGGCTTAATGCTACGAAATTTATCAAAAACCAATTTGAACACAGCAGGCGTGTAGGTAATGCCTCTGTACAGACGTTCTCTGACCGAAGACAATTCTAAAATTTCGGGCGGGTTAGCGTATTTGGCCTCTACAATGCCAGAATGGTCAAAATCGTATGGAACGGCCAGTAGGTTTCCATTTTTTTGTCCCAACAACTTGATATTGTGCAAAAAAGGAACAGACCAGTCTGTATTGCCAATGAGGTACTCAAACACAGCAACAGTAGCCATACTTACTGAATCTATTTTTTGCATTCTTATATTTTTGAGGTTAAAATTCTCAACCCTGTTGCGTTTGGCCAAGTATCGTTCGTCTTCGAGTATAAACGCATAACGAGTTTGAGGCTCACGCTTACCAGACGAATCTTTATAGGTTACTTTAGCCAAGCGTGCTTTAAAACTATAATCTGTTAATAGATTATAGGCTTTGTACACCAGATATTCTTGAAAAATATATTCTTCGTTTTGACAGTGTGTTACTAATTTCAGACGATTTTGTCGTTCAAAAATGGTATTTTTATCCTTTTTACTCGGAATATCAAGTAGAATTGGCGGGAAAACGCAGTTAACTGGCGATTTTCGAAAATTGCCCCTTACTTTTATCTTGATTTTAAGCGAAACAGGCTTTTTTTTACCTTCATACTGCAACATAGCCCAATGAGTGATTGGTTTCTCACCTCGGTCTTTCATTAAGGTTTTTAGGTTTGTCACCATTGTTAGTTGCAGCATTGAGTCTTTTTTGAAAAGCGGCCCCAAATGCAACTTGGTCGTATCTTTTTGGGCAAAACCTTGTAAACTACTGACTATCAGTAGTAAACAAACAATAATTCGACTATTCTGTTTCATGGGTTGGAGGATTTTGCTGTGATGTATTATTGGTATGGCAATTTAACAATAAATGTTGTTCCTTCACCTTCTTTACTTTCCACCTCAATAGTCCCGCCGTGTCCTTTCGTCACAATATCATAACTTAACGAAAGACCCAGTCCCGTTCCTTCGCCAGTGGGTTTGGTAGTAAAGAAAGGTTGAAAGATTTTGGATTTTACTTCGTCGGTAATTCCTGTGCCGTTGTCTATCACCTTTATAATCAGTTCATTGTTGATACATTCTGTTCTGACGATTACTTTTTTAACGTCGGTGAGCAGTTCCACAGCGGGCTTAGCCTCGCCGACGTTGGTCGCACTTCGGCGTTGCTCAGTACAAGCATAAAACGCATTATTAATCAAATTCAACAAAACTCTTCCCATATCTTGCGGTACAACGTTGATTAGCGGTAGATTATCATCTGAAATTAGCTCATAATCAGCATTAAAGTCCTTGTACTTTGCCCTCATGCCATGATAACTCAGGCGAAGGTATTCGTCAGCGAGTTTGTTCAAATCAGTCATCATACGCTCGCCTGTGCTGGTGCGAGAGTGTTCTAACATTCCTGATACAATACTGCTCGCTCGCTTGCCGTGGTGGTTTATTTTGGCTTGGTTTTGTGAAAGGTCTGCAAGCAGTTCGTCTATTAAGCTCTCATCTCGTTGCTCACTCCTCCCTTCTCGCTCCTGCTTTATTTCTTCAATCAACTCCACACTCATTTCCGAAAAGTTATTGACAAAATTCAAGGGATTTTGAATCTCGTGGGCAATACCTGCGGTGAGTTCACCAAGTGAGGCGAGTTTTTCTTTTTGGATGAGTTGATTTTGAGTGGTTTTGAGGGTAAAAAGCGTTTTTTCTAAAACAGCATTGGCTTTCTGTTTTTGCCGATTATTATGATACAAAATAAGGGCAATCGCCAGTAATCCTGTCAAAACTGCCAATAAAGAATATACCTTAACTTTATTTTGATAGGCGACCTTCCCAGCTTCTATTTCTTGAGCAATTTTTTGTTGTCTTTGTTCCTCCACAAAAGTCAGCCTTTGCACTTGGCGTACTTTGTCTGCTCCCGTTACGCTATCTCTGGCGGCTATGGCAAGGTCGTTATAATACAAGGCTTTGGCATAATTTCCTTGCACTTCATAGGCTTGCCTCAAAATTACCGCCGACTCTTTCATTATTTCAAAGTCTTTTAGATTTACAGCTTTTTGGTAGGCTTGGATTGCATAATGGATGGTAGAGTCGGGCTGATTGGTTTTGAAAAAAAACTTAGCTAAGGCAGACTGGCTTTGTTGGATGGACTTTATAAAATTCACTTCGATGGCTTTGCTAAGTGCGAGACGATAAAAATGAAGTGCCTCTTCGTGTTGGTTAAGACGGCTGTAAATAGTACCCAATAAATTGCAAACCTGGCAATAGAAATAGGGGGCTGATTGCCCATCTATGGGTTTCTCTAATAGCCGTTTATAGCTCATTTTTGCATAGTACATAGCCGAATCCAATCGCCCTATTTTTTCAAACAAATTTCCCATTTTCAGAGGCCCAGCTGGATACCCTCGCTCATCAACTAATAATTTATCTTTTCGCCGTTTTTCAAAAACTGCAAACGATTTGCTGGCGTATTTGAGCGCATTGCTGAGGTCGCCTTGTGCTTCATAGTTTTCAGATATAAAAGCCAAAGCCATACTGGTATCATCACCGATTTTTTCAACAAAACGGAGTACTTCTTGATTTATTTCTAATGCCTTGGCGGGCTCTCCTATATGACCATATAGGTATGCGAGGGTTATATACGCTCCCATCATTTTGGGTCTATCATTCAACTTTGTTGCTATTTTAATAGCTTCGTTAAAACGATAAACGGCCTCATTTGGATGCACAAATTGGTTTCCTATCCCCATGAGCATATTCAATTCAAACTTAACCGTATCAACTGGATTTTTGGCTAACGCTTGTTTCAAGCTGTCCAAATACTTATCTGAAACATTGTACTGCCCCAAAGCGGTTGTGCCGACAAGAAGGCACAGAAGCAAAACTGTATTTTTCATGTTAGAATTTTAGAGCGCATGACAACCAAACAGACCTCGACTGGATAATACTGGAATAATACACCACATTGGGGTTTGCCGCCCGTTTGTCTGGCGTGAATCCTTCTTTGTTAAATGTATCAAAAGGCAAGCCACTGGTAGTGGGAGCAGACCAATCCATAATACCGAATGTATTAACCAAGTTATTGATGCTGGCCTGTAACTGAATTTTTGGCGAAATGGCATAGCCGATATTCAGGTCTATTTGGCTGAATGCAGGTAGATAAAATGTTTCGCTGGTATTGGCTGCCCGTTTGCCCATAAAATACCAATTGATATTAGTATAGAGTTTATGGTGGGTATAGGTTGGTGTAAATGTGAAAATAGTAGGTGGTGCTGCACTGGAAATTTTCTTTTTTGAACGGTCAATTAAAGTATCATCACCGGGGCCGTTTTGTCGGGTATCGTAAAATTGATATTTATCTGCCGTGAACTGTTGCACCATCCCACTGGCCCTGATGCTCCAATGGTTATTCAATGTGTAATTGCCTTCTACTTCTACCCCAATTGCGTGTGTCTTGTTGTAGAGTTTTGGCGTGGGGTAAAATGTAACAGGCTCACCTATATTTTGCCCTCTATCTTGTTGTGGGATTTTGTCTAAAGCACTATAAAATGGCGTAATGAACAAGTTGTTTCTCCCTTTGGTGAGTTTGATACCGAGTTCTATCTGGACAGTTCGCTGTGGTTCTATTGTAAAAGTGGCTCCGCTTGCATAAAAGTTGTTGTAATCTGGTGTTTTACTACCGTTGGAGTAGCGGGCATAAAAAGCCAAATTGTTGTGTACTTTATAGTTGAATCCTACCGAAAAAGCATAAGTATTTAAGGGGCTTTCATAGTTTACATAATTCCCCAATTTGTAAATATCATTGTCGTAAAGTGTAATTGAGTTGCCATCCACTCCGCCTTCTGTAGTCTCTTTTGTATCAGTTCTGACATTTGACCCCTTGATATAGAAATATTCGTAGCGAAGCCCCCAATCCATGTTGAGGCGGTCTGAGATGTCCCAATTATGTCCAGCAAAAAATGCCGTTTGCCTCACAGTAGCTTTATCAAAAAATACGCCACCTACCCCGTATTGTGAGATGCCGTTGGAGTCAGTAAGGCGATAAGTGGCTGGATTGGGGGTGTCTGAAGGGATATAATCTATGCCTATAAATTGAGGCCGGTCTTCAATTGTTCCAAAAGCCTGGCCTGCCGGCGGAAATATATATTGTTCAACTTGGGTGGTAGAATGGAACAAACCTGCCGTAAAATCCATGCGGCTAAAATGTTTCTTGACTGCCAATTGATTCACAAAATCCTTGCTCGCATTTTCTTCAATGCCAATAGGGCTATAAAAAACAGAATTGGGTTGTACCGCAGCACCAGGCAGGTTGAGGTTGGCCGTGAATTTAAACGGGAAATTAGGGTTGCTAAAATCTAATGCTTGCATTACACTTCCGTAGGACTGTTTGGTTTTGGTATTGTAAAAATTATATGTTCCAAATTTCCCCAACCAGCCATTGACTGCATAAAAAAAGAACTTATCCAATGAATAAGGAAAAACGATCAAGGAGGAGTTGGTCAAAATTGATTTTTGGGAATAGCGAAAGGTATTTTGCAGCTTCCAACCATTGCCAAAGCGGTGTTCCCAACTCAATGTAGGTGAAATTTCTTTGTAGAGATTCAAGTTTTTGCTATTGTAAGTTACGCTTCGAAGGCCGCCCAAAATAGAAGCAGGGTAATTGAGCGTCACCAGTGGATTGAGTGTAGAAGTGGTATTGGTAAAATCGCCTGGGGGGTGTGGATTGTTAAAATCAACCGTTGGTGTTAATTCAAACTGTGCAGTACGGTCGTGCAAATACTTCAAATTCAATTGAATAGAGCCATTTTTATATTTTTTTACAATATTCCCTTTTAGCTGTCCCCCTCTACTTAAAGGGTAGCCTGGGTATTTGGCACCATTGGCATGGCGATAGTGTCCGCCTATGTAATACGTCCATGTCTTATCTTTACTCAACGGTCCGCCGAAACCCGCCTCAAAGCGATAATATGGGTTTTTAACATTACCCTCTAATCCAAACCTGGTGCGGGCTTCGCCCGTGAAAGTGCTGGTTCCTGTTTTGGAGATATAGTTAAAAATACCACCAGGGGCATTTGCGCCCAGTATAGATGCCGTACCTCCCCGCACTGCTTCAAGTCTGCCAATGTTTACATCGGCTCTCAAAAAACCATCAGGAGCAATTTGTATAGGAGCTGGCACGACAGGGAGACCGTCTTCCTGTATAGAAACATAATTACCCAAAACCATACCTCGTACAATCACATTATTGAATATTTCGCCTCTTGAGGTATTGGTATATACCCCAGGCACCTGACGGAGTAACTCAATGGCACTATTGGGTACAATTCGGTCTAAGCCTTTACTATCAATGGTAGTGATAGCGACAGAAGATTCAATACGCTTTCGACTGTCAAAAACACCCGTAACGATGAGTTCGTCAAGGGTTTTGATTTCTTCCTCTAAGACTATAAATTCGTTAGCTATTCCATTTTTACTGATTATCATTTCTTGTTTTAAATAACCAACCGCAGTGATGACTAACGTGATGCTTTCTTCATTTTTAAGTGACAATGCAAAAGCCCCGTTTTCATCTGTAACAGTGCCCTTTTGTGTTCCTTTTATCAATACAGAGGCTCCTATAATTGGGATATTTTTACTGTCTTTGACGATACTTCGTAGGTAACGGTCTTGTGCAAATGCATGAGACAAAGACATATAGACAAAAAACAAACCGAGTAGATGATTTAGGAGTTTTTTCATAGTAGTCATCGGTTAAAGTAGCGAGAGCATTAAAAACGTAAATGTATCAATTTCAATGAATTAACAACTTGCCGTTAACTAATTTCTAATGGCAATGTAACAATAAATGTAGTTCCCTGTCCCTCAATACTTTCCACTTCAATTGTTCCCCCATGCCCTTTGGTCACAATATCATAACTTAACGAAAGACCCAGTCCCGTGCCTTCACCTGTGGGTTTGGTGGTGAAGAAGGGTTGGAAGATTTTGGCCTTAGTGGCTTCTGATATTCCTGTGCCATTATCTATTACTTTGATAATCAATTGGTTGTGCGGTTCGCCGCCCGTAGTATGTCCTGTTGTGACGATTACTTTTTTAACGTCGGCGAGGTTTTGAACCTCGCCGACGTTCACAGCATAAAAAGCATTGTTAATCAAATTCAACAGCACCCGCCCCATATCTTGCGGAACAGCGTTAATCAGCGGCAAATTAGCATCTGAAATTAGCTCATAATCAGCATTAAAGTCCTTGTACTTTGCCCTCATGCCATGATACGAAAGTCGCAAATATTCATCAGCCAATTTGTTAATATCAGTCATCATACGCTCGCCTGTGCTGGTGCGGGAGTGTTCTAACATTCCTGATACAATACTGCTCGCTCGCTTGCCGTGGTGGTTTATTTTTTGTTGATTTTGGGCTAAATCGCTGGCTAAATCAATAATAAGTTCTTTGTCAATTTCAGGTTTTTCTGCCTCTTCTTTAAGTTCTTGGGCCAGTTCTACACTCATTTCCGAAAAGTTATTGACAAAATTCAAGGGATTTTGAATCTCGTGGGCAATACCAGCCGTGAGTTCGCCGAGGGAGGCGAGTTTTTCTTTTTGGATGAGTTGATTTTGTGAAGCGACCAGTTCAGCAGTTCTTTCCTTTACTTGTTTTTCAAGCGTTTCGTTTTGGGTAGTGAGAATTTGCTGTTTTTCTAAGGTAACATCAATAAAATTTTTATGGATATTCCGAAAATCTATCCCTAAAAGTATCGACATTGTCATCGGCAAACAAAATATAGCTATATGAAAAAGTATCCCCGAAATCCACTCGTTATTTAAAAAAATATCGAAGCTAAGAATAAATAAAACCCACGTAATTAGGTACAACACCATACTATATATAACGTACTTTCCCCCAATATTCCCTTGTTTGTAAGCGGAATGCGCCATATATATAACCAAGAGTACGAATATAGGACCAAAAGAAAAATCAATAATGGAGTTTAGCTTGGACTCTGATAAGAAAGAGAATATTGACAAGATGGTAATACAAAAAAAGATACCAAGTAACCTTTTGTTATTTTGACGAAGTAGTAAAAAAAGAGAATATATCAAAGATAAATTTCCCAAACCGCCTAAAATAGCAGCATACAGAGAATAATCATTTTTAAGGGCAATATTGTGTTCGATTTTTATCTGGAACAGAAAATAGGCACTTATAAAGGTAAATAGAGCCCATAGGCTATACCATAGGTTTGCCCTGAAAGGCATATAGAATAGAAAAATAATAAAATGTACTACGAATAAAATGAGCGGAAAACCGAGATTAAAACCTTCCCAAATAAAAGCATTTTTATTTTTATCTGCCTCTAATACAGCCTTCTCTGAAAAAATGCGGGCACTGAAAAGTGGATAACTCACGTCAAAAACTGATTTATACCGTACACCCTTTTCAAAATAATATTTTATGGCTAAAATATTTTCGGTTGTATCAATTGGTAATGATATATAGCCGCCATTGGGGTCGTAACTTTTAGTTTTGTCATTTGATGTATCAATCATTCCGAATGCATGAATGAGATGGTTATTTAAATAAATTTCGGTCGCACCTGATTGTTTAACGGAGATAAAAAGGTTATTTTTTGTCGTGCTGCTTTTAAATTTTAACCTAAGCCATAGAGGCTGATTTGATAATTTTGACTTCAATTCAGGTATAACCAAAGTCGGGTCAATGCTTTCCCAAGTCGAATCATCAAAATCAGCTTTTGCCCAATCAGGATTATCGCCAGCGTGCCATTTCCAGTTTTTGTCTAACAAAATGCCGTTGGCAGGTAGGCTGTCAATCTTGAAAATAGTACGCTGTTGGGCCAATACAGGGAGGGATAAAAAAAGAAGTAGCGACAGAAGCGATTTCATATCCGTTGTTTTTTGGACAATATCCGCTATTTTTGCTAAAAATGAAAAAATCAGATGGAAGCAGTTGCTGAAAAGCTATTCACCGTCGAAGAATACCTTGCGCTCGAACTCGGTTCGGAGCTGCGGCACGAGTTTGTGGACGGGTTGCTGATTGATATGGCCGGAGAATCTAAAATTGCTAATATAATAGCTGGTAATCTATTTGTTAGCCTCAAAATCGCTCTTAAAGGAAAACCTTTTCAGGTTTTTAACCATGATGTCAAAGTCAATACTGTTCCACATCGTCGGTATAGGTATCCAGACGTGATGGTGGCTTCTACCAACGATGCTATCAATACGCACATTGTTTTTGAGCCGATTTTACTGGCCGAAATCACTTCTGAGAGCACCATCGAGACTGATTATCATGCCAAATTGCATGAATATTCGTCCTTGAATTCAGTAGAATATTACCTCATTGTTTCTCAAAAAGAACCTGTTGTTGAGTTGTATCGTCGCAATGGAGCAGTGTGGGAGTTTACTTTTTTCGATAATCTTTCTGATACTATTGAGTTACCCAAGTTAGCCTTACAACTTTCATTATCAGACCTTTACGAAGGTATTTTTTAAAACCTATGTCCCTTTCCGTTCGACTGAATAATCTGCTGGGCATTCGCTCGCAAGAAGCCCAAACGGTTCGGTTATTTTTTTTACATCATTTCTTTTTGGGCATCGGTACCATGTTGGTCTATGTAGCTGCCAACGTCATTCTGCTCGAAAACAACCCCGAGGACAGCCTGCCCATTGCCTACGTGTCGTCGGCATTAGGGATGATTGTGCTTGGCAAACTTTACGAACACTTTGAGCATCACTGGGTACTAAGTAAATTGGTAATCAGGGTATTAGTGGCAGTATTGATTCTTACTTTGCTGGTGGTATTATTGGTGTTAATAGGCAATTCAGTTGTATTTGCGGTTGCCATTATGGTAGCGTTTCGGGGCATTTACCTCTTGACTAATCTTGAGTTTTGGGGCGTTTCGGCGGTGGTCTTTGATGTGCGGCAAAGCAAGCGTTTGTTTAGTGTCATTAGCTCCGGCGATATGCCTGCCAAGGCACTGGGTGCAATTTTGGTTGCATTCATTCATCACCATTCTGAGCTTGTTTTTGTATTACTAATTGCCTTTGGCTTCTTTTTAGCTGCACTTTTTACAGTTCATCTCACCATCAAATCACATACCGTTCATGCTTCGCATCGTTCGGTGCGCTCTCATGCGCCTACCCAAACACGTTTGGTGCGAGAGCTTTTCGGCGGAAGCAAGCTGGTTTATGCCATTTGTTTGAGCCTTTTTGCAGTGGCAGCGGTGGGTTCCTCTATTGAGTATGCCTTTTTTGTGAATGTAAAACACCGGTTTCACGACCAGTCTGAGGTAATTCAAACCCTTGGCTATGTGTTGGCACTTACGTATTTGTTGGCCATGCTGGTTAAGCTAATTGTGTCGCAACAAGCCCTCGATCGTTTTGGTATTCTGGCTTCGCTTCGCTCGTTGCCATTTGCTTCGTTGTTGGGTATCATCGGGTTTTGTGTTTTGCTCGCCTTATTTAACGATGAGCACAGCCGCATGGTCTATTTTTGTGCCTTATACTTAATTTTCGAGGTGGTGCGTCGGGCTATATTTGACCCCATCTTTTTGGTATTGTTTCAACCACTTTCGCCTCAGCAACGTTTGCATGGGCATACGCTCGCCAAGGCATTCTATGAACCCATCGGCATTGGCATGGCAGGTTTACTCATTTTTGTGATTCATGCCATAATACAACAAGCTGGTGACTGGTTGCTGTTGGCATGGGTGGTATTTTTTAGTGGAATGGGACTGTTTTTGTTGGGGAAGGTCTTTAAACATTACTTGCTAACACTCAAAGAGGCACTGGCTCGTCGGTTTATTGCCGACGAAAACTTGGCCATGCCCGAAGAAGCCCTGCAATTGATTATTAAGAACCTTCAAAGCCCCAAAACTGAAGAAGCACTCAACGCCCTTGAGTGGCTTGGACTGCACAAACCCAGTGCTTTAAATACATATCAGACGCTCCTGCTTGCTCACAAAACGGCTCGTATTCGCCTGCGCACGCTGGAACTTTTTGACCAATTTCATCAGCCGATTCCTGCTAATGAACTGCTACAACGAATAGAAACAGACTCAGAAACCCCCATTAGAGAATTAGCAGCAAGATTGTACTGCCAACGGTATTCTTCTAATCAAGATACAATTAATTTGCTCACCAACAATGATTTGGCTATACAAAAAGGAGCCATTGCAGGGTGTATGATAGCAGACCGTACCCGTGTGCATCATCAAGCCCAAGAGCAATTAGATTTGCTGTGCAACAGTGCCTATACAGAACAGAAAAAAACGGCATTAGAACTGATTAGTTTTTTGAGGTTGTCAAATCGTTCTGGTTTTCTGGAAGAGTGTTTAAAAAGCAACGACCCTTTGCTAATCAAGGCCGCCATCGAAGCCGAAGGTGCTGTGCCAAACCAAGCTATTCTTACTTTGCTCATTAATTTTTTGAAAGAAAGAGGTTATTGGCAGGCTGCTTCAAGGAGTTTGGTGTATCATGGCACATTGGCCATTGCTCCACTTCACGAAATGGTCTTGGTTAGCGACGACGTGGTGTTTGTAAAACGAGTGGTAGGTGTTTGTCAAAAAATGGAGTCGTTTGAAGCCTACGAATTGTTGGTGGCTTTGGCACAACGACAACATTTATTTATTCGCCAAGCTGCATTAGAATCATTATTGACATTTCCGACGGATCATGAAAAAGCAAATATTTTTGAAGACTTGCTAAAATATGAATTGGAATTTGCTCAACGGCTCATTCATGGCGAAGACACCCTTCCGCTGGCTGTACAAGAATGTATGGATTATGAACATCAGTTGTGTGTTCGTCGGATTTTGTTGATTCTTAGTCAGTTATACGATAAAGTAACCATAGGCAACGTACTTACAAGTATTACCAATAACGCACATGATCGGCAGGCTAATTCGTTAGAACTGTTGGATAACCTGATTCCTCGAACTATTTATGTGTGCTTACAAACCTTAGTTGAAGAGTTATCATCTGAACACAAAAAGAAGGTGCTAATCAATCAGTTTGGAGATTTTAAGCCTGAAACTTCGCTGTTACAGTTCATTGTGTGGAGAGGCGATAATTTTTTCAGTGATTGGACTCTCAGCATTGCCATTAAGCAGGCATTCCACGATAAATTGGCGATTCTTCACCTGCCGCAATACCTCTATCACCCCAATCCATTGTTGAAAGAAAGCGTTAAAGAGGCATTGCAAGAACTACAGCGCAAACAACCAACTTTGTTTGCACCTTTACAACGAAACCACCCTACTATTTCTTCTGAGATGATGAATCATTCTGCTGCGCTTACTACCATCTCGCTTGCCGAGCGAGTGATTGTGCTCAAAAATACAAGCCTTTTTTCGGAAACACCTGAGAGCGTGTTGAGTAGTGTGGTACCTATTATGAAAGAAGTACACTATCACCGAGAAGATGTTATTTTCAAAAAAGGTGACATTGGTAACTGTATGTTTGTGATTTATGCCGGAGAAGTGGCTGTGTTTGATGGGGTAAAAAAATTAGCCAGCTTTACAAAGGGAGATGTTTTTGGTGAATTGGCACTCTTAGACACCGAAGCACGTTCGGCTACTGCAGTGGCCATGAGTGAGCTATTAGTTTTTAGGATTGACCAAGACGATTTTTATGACTTGATGGAAGAGCGAAGCGAAGTATTACGCAATATTGTACGAATGCTCTGTCAACGCATTCGTAACCTGAACACAAAATTAGTAGCCTTATGACAAGACAACAGACTTTGAGACACAAGACAAGAGAAAACTTTCCTGTCACACGGTCTGTCTGCTACAAACCATAAGCAAAGGTAATATACCCTTTTTGAAAATATCTTTTTCTCTATACCATGAAACTATACAAAACAACAGCTGGCTTCGCCATCGAAGCAAACAACAAAGTTTATCTTTCCACTTTTCAGGATTGGGACGCACTCATCAATCAAGATGATTTGTACAACGTATTAAGTCTTGAAATACAGACACTTAATTCAATAGGAGGCACTGAATGGTTAGCTTCTCAAACCATTTTGGCTCCCATTAAAAGCCAAGAAATTTGGGCGGCAGGTGTAACATACCTTCGTAGCAAAGGTTGGTACTAATGGCTTAGTAAATATTCGGAAAGATTCTACTTGGGATGTGCCTGAGCCTGAGCTCACTTTATTTGTTACATCATCTGGCAAAATAGTGGGCTACACCGTTGGCAACGATATGAGCTCACGCAGTATAGAAGGCGAAAACCCGCTTTATCTGCCCCAAGCCAAAGTATATGACCGTTGTGCAGGGCTGGGGCCATGCCTTTATGTTTCAGACAAAGCTATTCCTGCCGATACTCAAATTAGCCTCGAAATACATCGTGGCGGGTCGCTGATTTTTGAAGGAGACACGCTGATTTCACAAATGAAACGCTCTCATAATGAATTAGTTGACTATCTCACCCGAGAATGCACGTTTCCAGATGGTGTGTTTTTGATGACAGGCACGTGCATTGTACCTGACTATCCGTTTACGCTTCAAGCTGGTGACGAAATCTTGATTACGATTGACCACATTGGCACGTTGAAAAATATAGTTGCTTAGATTTGCCTGCTCTGAGCCATTAGACTTTCGTATTGTGAGTTGGTTATTATTCTCAACTAAATAACAATGCGCCACCATAAACTCCTGCACTATCCCCCAACTCATTCTTTACAATAAGTAAGTCTGGGTTGGGGTTAAAAATGTATTTTTTGGCTCGCTCTACACCTTCTGTATAGAGTAATTGGATGTTGCTTACACCACCACCCAGCACTATCACATCGGGGTCTAAGATATTGATTACAACTGAAATGGCCTTGCCGAATAGCTCGAGCAAACGTTCAATCGTTGCCGTAGCGTGTGGGTCATTCCCTGTTTCATACCTTGTCATTATTTCGGCCAAGGTTAGCTGATAGCCCGACAATTCGTAGTAATACTTTTGCAAAGCCGGACCAGCTATTACTTTCTCTACACAACCTGACTTGCCGCAATAGCAAGGGTCACCGTCTTCTAACAGAATATTATGACCCCACTCGCCGCCGATACCCTGCCTGCCGCCAATTACTTTTCCATTTACTACTACACCACCTCCTACGCCTGTTCCCAAAATTACCCCAAACACAACTTCTGCATTGGGTTTTGCTTTGGGGGCTGCTCCCATGAGTGCTTCGGCTAAGGCAAAACAGTTTGCATCGTTCGCCAACTCAACTGGCACACCAAGGGCTTCCATCAAATCCTGCTTCATGGGTTGGTCATTCATACACACCGTGTTACAATTTTTCATGGTTTGGGTCTTTGGGTCAAGCACACCCGGTGTGGCAAATCCTATTTTGTGAGGGCTTAGGCCCGTTTCAGTAGCTACTTCGGCCACCAGTTTGCTAATCTGATTGATTATATGTTTGTAGCCTTTGTGTGCTTCGGTTGGCAGGCGTTTACGAGCCAAAACCGAAAGTTGATTGTCAGCATCTAAAACGGCACATTCAATTTTGGTGCCGCCCAAATCAATTCCCCAAAGAGGTTTCATGGTTTTGTTGGGTTGGTAGTTGAAAGCGTTGCAATGTTACTACTCAAAATGATTTTTGCCTAATGCCTGTAACCTTTTCTACAAAACGGAGTAAGCAATAGAAATAAAATGTTAAAAAAGCATGATGAAGCAATAATAAACTATTTTTTTAGTTTAGATTAAAAGATAACTATTTTCTTAGTTATCTTGCACCCCACATTAGCAACACTTAAAAGCCCATGAAAAAAATTACACTCCTCTTAGGACTACTATGTCTTTTTTTCTCCTCGTTTGCGCAATCCCCCAATAGAATTTCCCTAAAGGGTACTGTTCAAGACACTTCCGCAACTGCATTGGCGTTCCCTACGGTAATGCTGCTCAATCCAAAAGATTCATCTTTAGTAAACTTTTCTCGAGCAAGCGAACAAGGTGTTTTTGAGTTTAAAGGCGTAAAAAATGGTGAATACCTACTGAAAATTTCTTACACAGGCTACCTACCTTATCAAGAGAAAATTGGCCCATTTCAAACTGAATCCAACGATTTGGGTGGTATAAAAATTAAAACCATTGCCAAAGAATTACTCGAAGTGGTCATAAAAGCAGCCAGAGCACCACTTTCGATACGAGGCGATACCATTGAGTATGATGCTCGTACCTTTAAAGTGCCACCCGGATCTACTGTTGAAGATTTGCTTCGGCGATTGCCCGGTATGGAAGTAGATGCTGCCGGAAATGTGAAGGCGCAAGGGCAAGACGTAAAGAAAGTACTGGTGGATGGTAAGACCTTTTTTGGCGAAGATCCCAAAGCAGCTACTAAAAACTTAGGGGCCGAAACCATTTCGAAAGTGCAAGTTTTTAACGACAAATCTGAGCAGGCCAAACTAACAGGAATAGATGACGGTAAGAAAGAAAAGACCATTAACCTCGAACTAAAAGATGAGTTCAAGAGTGGAAAATTCGGTAAGATTACCGGAGCTATTGGCACTGAGGAAAGGGCCGCTGCTCGAGGAAACTTCAATCGTTTTAACAAAAAAGAGCAATTGTCTTTTATCGGCTATGTCAATAACATCAACGAAACAGGTGTGAACTGGGACGATTATGGTGAGTTTAAGGGGAATAATTCATGGAATTTTGACAATGATGATTTTGGTTTTAGTAGTGGAAATCGTATTATCTACATCTCAGACGATAACGGCGATGTACCTCGTAATAGTTTTGATGGAAGAGGCTTTACACAAAATGCAGGAATTGGAACTAATTACAACTACACCCACAAGAAAACCAAACTCAGTACGAGTTACTTTTTTAATCAGACTAAACTGTCTCTTAATCAGTACGTTAATAAGCAAACTTTTCAGCAAAATGGCTCGTTTTTTAATACAGACACCACCAATAAATCTGATTTTAGAACTACTCACAGGCTTGCATTACGCTGGGAAGAGTCACTTGATTCAACCAATAAACTGCTAACCAAGGCCAATATCAGATACAGTAATTCAGATGTAACGAGTAATCAATTTCAGCGATTTCTGAATACCACACAGGTACTTCAAAACCGCTTAGATTTGAACAATACCAATAAGTTCAATTCTTATGGAGTTAATAGCTCAATCACTTGGAATCACCAATTCAAGAAAAAGAAAGGCCGCAATTACTCTATGAATGTAGGGTTCAATGCCAGTGGTTCAGACGGCAACGAAGGAATTTACTCGCTGAATCGTTTCTTTCAAGCCACTACCTTTACAGACCAAGTACGAAGCCAACGCAACGACAACGCCAGCACGAGTTATCAAATCAAAAGTAACTTGTTTTTGATTGAACCCATTTCTAAGAAAGTGTATTGGGAAACCTTTTACAATTTTAGTTATTCTAACCGTGAAGTTAGTCGTGGGGCATTCAACCGTTTGAATGGTGAAGTTCGGTTTGACAGTTTGAGTAACTATTACACCAACCAAATATTGTACAATCGCTTGGGAACCAGTGTGCGGTATTCGTTTCAGGGGTTAAATATTGCACTTGGATTGGCGGCTCAAAAGTTTGACCTGAGTGGTAAGGCTTCGGTGGACGAAAAAACGCCTATCCGCCAAAATATAGACCGTAATTTCTTTACATGGACTCCCAATATGGATGCCAGCTGGCAGATGAAAAACAATGCATACCTCAATTTGTCTTACAATTATGGTGTACAAGAGCCCTCTCTCAATGACCTCCAGCCCATTGTAAACAACACCAACCCGTTCTTTATCACCGAAGGAAACCCTAATTTGTTGCCTCAACGAAACCACCAAGTAGGGTTTAATATGTACAAGTTTGACCCGGCTACGTTTTTTAACGTCAATTTGGGGATGAATTACAATCAATACAATAATCAAATTATTTATACCCAGACTATTGATCAAAATTTTGTGACCCGTACACGTCCAGAAAATATCTCGGGTGGGCGCAATTTTAATACGTACTTCTATACTGGGTTCCCTATTGTAAAAACCAAGTTGACGGTAAACATCAATAGCAATATCAACATTGGTAAAAGCCCAACATTTGTAAATGCTATTAGGAATGATACTGATAATCAAACGTTTAGTGTTAATACTGGTTTTAATTTTACGCCAGGCAAAAGCAAATTGATGATGGATGCCAGCGGAGGAATCAGCGTTACGAATGTCAAATACTCCATTGCATCGCAACAAAACCAAAAGATTTTGACCCAACGAGCTAACGTGTCGTTGAAATGGAATTTTGCACCGAAGTTCTTTTTTGAGAGCAATCTCAACTATACTCGGTACGAAAACGAGCGGTTTAACTTTGATCAAACTGTACCGATTTGGAATGCTTCTGTTCGCCGTTTGATGACCAAAGACAACAAAGTGGAAGTGCGTTTGGCGGCCTTTGATTTACTCAATCGTCGGGTTGGCATTCGCCAAAATGCAACCGTTAATTATGTGTCGCAAGAGATTGCACCAACGTTGGCAAGGTACTTTATGTTGAGTGTTTCGTACAACCTGCGAGGCTACCAAAACAAATTAGGCAATAATCGTTTCTTTTAACAAACCACTCATCATCAATTGTTTATGAATCCAATATTCAAAAATAGCTTGCCACTTTTCGGTCTTTTTGTTATGTTGTCCCTGTCTTCATGGGCGCAGACTGACCAAGGTGTTGTACACTTTACCAGAAACAGTCGTTGGACTAAAATTCAGAATTCACTGACTTTTCTGAGTAAACAAGAACGAGAGAAAATGGCCTATATGTACGAGGGGCGTGACGAATGGAAGGAGTATATGTTGCTGTACTTCAATACAACTTCAACTAAATATGTAAATGATGAAGAGCGTAATCAAGAAAATAATCGTGGGTATTCGTGGCGAAAAGAGACATTTATGGTCAAACGAGACTTTGCTCAAAATACTGAAACGGAGCTGTTTGAACAAGAAGGAAAGACTTATTTACTTGAAGACAGCCTACAAACTCCTAACTGGCGCATCCTCAACGAGTTGAAAGATGTGGCAGGACATATTTGTATGAAAGCCATTGCAAATGACCCCATTAAAAAACAAAAAGTAGTAGCTTGGTTCGCTCAGGATATCCCTCACAATGGTGGGCCAGAACGCTATTATGGTTTGCCGGGTATGATTTTAGAACTCGACATCAATGATGGTGCAGTGGTGATTTCGGCAGAAAAAATAGAAGCCAAAAAACTGACTAATGAGCTTGATTTACCTAAAAAAATGAAAGGAATTAAGTTGAAAGACGCCGAGTATCAAGCAATGCTTCAAAAACTAATTGACGAAAAAGTCAAAGCCGAACAGAATCCGTTTTGGACAATACGGTACTGAACTGATTCAAGTGAACCGCAAGGACGCTAAGGCACAAGGATTTTTCTTATTGCCTTGGCGTTTTGTGTTTTATCTTTTGTTGTAAACGGCTATTTTCTGCCAAAACTATTCTGAAACTCGTAGTTTTGTAAAGTGATTTTAAACTCTTCATCAACTTATGCACTACTACAACAACATCATTGAAACCATTGGCAATACACCTTTGGTGAAACTCAACCGAGTGACTGCTGGAATAAAGGGTACGATTTTGGCAAAGGTAGAATATTTTAACCCTGGCAATTCGGTCAAAGACCGTATGGCTATTCGCATGATTGAAGATGCCGAAAAAGCTGGTTTACTAAAACCCGGAGGCACCATCATTGAAGGCACAAGTGGCAATACAGGTATGGGTTTGGCCTTGGCTGCCATTGGCAAAGGCTATAAGTGTATCTTTACCATGGCCGACAAGCAATCGCAGGAAAAAATTAATATTTTGCGAGCCGTTGGCGCTGAAGTAATAGTTTGCCCAACCAATGTAGAACCCACCGATCCTCGCTCTTATTACTCGGTGGCCAAGCGGTTGAGTCAAGAAATTCCCAATGCAATTTACCCCAATCAGTACGATAACCTCTCAAATACTGCTGCTCATTACGATACTACTGGCCCTGAGATTTGGCAACAAACCGAGGGGCAAATTACCCATTTTGCGGCTGGAGTAGGCACAGGTGGCACTATGTGTGGCGTGGCTAAGTATTTGAAAGAACAAAATAATAAGGTTGTTACGGTAGGTATTGATACGTATGGCTCAGTCTTTAAAAAGTACAAAGAAACGGGCATTTTTGATGAGAACGAAATTTACCCCTACTTGACCGAAGGCATTGGTGAAGACATTCTGCCCCAAAATGTTGATTTTAGCTTGATTGACTATTTTGAGAAGGTAACCGATAAAGACGCCGCCATTATGACTCGCCGCTTGGCCCGTGAAGAAGGGCTTTTTGTGGGATGGTCGTGTGGGTCGGCGGTACACGGTGCACTCGAATACGCCCGGGAACATTTGCAAGAAACCGATGTAATGGTTATTATTTTACCAGATCATGGCACTCGTTACCTCAACAAAGTCTATAACGACACATGGATGAAAGACCATGGATTTTTGGAGGCTCGTAGTTTTGCTACTGCCCGAGACATCATCCGCAATCGAAACGGCAAAGCTAATTTGTTTAGTGTAAGTATCACAACAAGCGTAGGAGAGGCCATCCAACTGTTTCACCGTCAGGGAATTTCGCAGATTCCTGTATTTGATGAGGCCAAGCACGTAGTCGGTAGCCTAACCGACTCACACCTATTGCACCGCTTGATTGAATCGCCTGATATAAAGAACACCCCCATTAGTGAAGTAATGGACAAACCTTTTAAATTTGTGGGGCTCGACAACACAATTGATGCGCTGTCGTCATTGATTGACAAAGATAATAAAGCCTTGTTGGTACGTGACGAACAAAACCAAATTCACATTATTACGCAGTCTGATTTATTATTAGCCATGACCACCTAAACCTATGACTCAACGCTATTATTCGCTTGACACTTTTCGAGGCATTACCATAGCCCTAATGATTTTGGTCAATACAGCTGGCAACGGCGATACTACTTATGCCATACTTAAACACGCCGCTTGGCATGGCTTTACCTTAGCCGACTTGGTGTTTCCATCGTTTTTATTTATTGTTGGGGTGGCCATCCGATTCTCGCAAAAATCGTATAATTACCAATTGTCAACCCCCATTGCGCTCAAAATTATACGGCGAACATTGACTCTTTTTTTGATTAGTTACCTCATTTTTAACATCCCATATACTGATTTTGACATCAGTCATTTGCGAATTTTGAATGTACTTCAACGCATTGCTTTGTGTTTTTGTATGGTTTCTTTTTTGGCACTAATTATTAAAAAGCCAGTTGCCTTGGCAATGGTGGGTATTTTGCTTTTGGTAGGCTATTGGGGCATTATGTGGTATTTTGGTGACCCCTCTGACCCTTATGGAAGGCATGGAAATGCAGCTTTAAAAGTTGATTTGGCTGTTATGGGGGCCAATCATCTTTATCATGGCGAAGGCTATGCCTTTGACCCCGAGGGTCTGCTGAGTACTTTGCCATCTATTGTAACGGCTATTATGGGTTATCTTACAGGTGTTTTGATAAGCCAAACCAACAACAAATTACTGGTGATGCAACGGCTGTTTATGATTGGCCTTGCTAGTATTGTTGTAGGCTTGTTATGGAATCAGGTTTTTCCTATCAATAAAAAACTATGGACAAGCTCGTTTGTGGTTTTTGTAGGTGGTGTTGATTTGGTGATATTGGCAGCATTGATTTGGCTGATTGATGTGAAAAAATGGACAGGCTGGACTACTTTTTTTGATGTATTTGGCAAGAACTCCATCTTTGCCTATGCTATTTCAGAGTTATTGGCTATCCTTTCGTGGGTGTTCCCAAGTGCTGATAACCCGTTTTATCCTATGCCTTTTCGTGCTGTTTTTCAGCCAATTTTTGGCGACTACAACGGCTCGTTGGCATTCTCCATTAGCTTTGTGCTAATCTGCTGGTTGGCTTGTTATGTTTTGTATAGAAGAAAAATCTTTTTGAAGATTTAAGGGGCAGGATATTGTGAGAAATAGAGAACCGGGTAAGAAAACACCTGACTATACGAATACCAGAAGTTCCCCGTCTATACCAAAGGTCTGACGGAATTTATTTCGGTCAGGCCTTTGGTACAGACCGAGTGAGGTTAACGTATAATCTAATTTGATAGATATTTTACCACCGTACTTCAAAAGTTTGAGAAAATGGACTGGACAGATATCCACTTCCCAGCTCATTTGGTCAACGAAATAGTGGCGAATACCAGATTTGCTTGATAGTGTCAATGATGAACCCTATGCACTTTTTTGAGCTACTAATCATACTATTCAAAACGGATGGAAATGACTAAAGCCTTAGAAAAAAAGCCCAAGCGCATTAACCAAGCGGTTCAAGGCTTGGCAATGGGCTTGGACTTTGGAGGGATGATTCGTTATTTTAGAGACCGTGAGTAGTCTTTATTTTAAATTTTTAAGAAACACCAAGCTTTGTGGTACTTGTACCTCAGGTTGAGGACTTTCATCTTCAATATAAAAATATTTGATGGCTGATTTTTGGGCTGCTTTCATCACAGCCAACATGTCAATTTGCCCAGTACCAACCACCACATCGTTTTCGATAGGTGTGCCACCTGACATATTACCCACTACACCTTTTTTGAGGTCTTTTATGTGCATCAATTTAAACCGTTTTGGGTATTTATTGATCAATGCGGCAGGGTTTTGACCCGGAAAATGCGCCCACAAAATGTCTATTTCAAATGACACATAGTCGGGGTTGGTATTCTGAACAATGTAGTCGAACAAGGTTCCGTTTTGATAGGGTTCAAACTCATAACCATGATTATGATAGCATAAGGTAAGGCCAGCAGCTTTAAATTTCTTTCCAGCACTATTAAAGTCTTCTACTGCTTTTTGAGCTGTGGCCAAATCAAATGCTCCTTTGTGTGGAATCCACGCAACCATAATAAATTCAGCCCCTAATGTTTTAGCATTTTTGATAATTTCGTCTGTATTGGTGTTTATTTGCTCATAACCAGCCCCAAAACTGGTGCATTTAATGCCTCGTTCGTCAAGCATAGCTCGGTATTCGGTAGCCGTTTTTCCTTTCACATTTCCGCCTTCAATATTGGTAAAACCCATTGATTTGATGATGTCTAAGGCATGGGCAATGTCTTTCCCAAACTCAACTCTGAATGTATATGTTTGTACACCAGGGTGTTCTTTTAAGTACTTACTGTAAGGTTGAGCAGACGCAAAATGACCAATTCCTACCCATAGGAGCAGCATAATAATTGTTTTTTTCATGTTGAAAAGGTGTTAGAGTGATTGGTTATAGGCAGTAAATTTGAGAAAAAAATCTGATTTTTCATCAAAAAAACAAAGGTCGTCGAAACGAAGCCCATAAGGCTGTTCGACGACCTTTCAAGAAATGATTTTTGGTTAATAGGGTAGCCCTTGTATGGTTACTTAACCCCTGTCTTGGGGGCTGGGCTTGTCCCTGTCACCTTCATTACCCCATTCATAATACTCCAATGCCCTGGAAAAGTACATACAAACGGATAGTCGCCTGCCACGGCTGGGGCTATAAATTTGAGAGTGTAGCTTTGCTCAGGATTTACGAGCGGCGTTGAGAACAATACTTGTGGAATAGCCGGCACATAATTTTTCTCGACAGCATCTTTGGCAGTTATCATTTTGTCTGCGGCTTTGCCAATAATTTCCATGGTTTTTGGTTTGCCAATTACCAAGTTGTGTTGCATGGCATCGGGGTTATCAAAAATCAGGATGACGCTTTTGCCTGCTGGCACACTAAACTCCTTCAAGTCAAACTTCATTGCTTCTTTCACCGACTTTATTCTGATGGTTATGGCATCTTTTTCGGCTTCACTGGCGGCATTTTTAATACCCCATGCTTGCATAAGTTTGGTAAGGCGATCAAGGTTTTCTTTTGGTATTTTATTCGCCAGACTTGTTATAAATTGCTGGTTATCAGTAGAAACTGTCGCTTTACGTCGTGGATTCCAACCATCGGACAGTCCTTTTAGTAATGCTCTACTGTCGTCGGCTGAGAGTTTTTCGTAAGAACGTAAGAATGATACTACCGAGTCAGCGGCGGCAACTGTTGCATAGCTTCGGGCGGCACGTTCGAGTGCAAAAGTAGAAAGGCGTTGTGGTGTTTGAAATGTGATTTTCTTCCGAAACGTATTATTTTTCTCGTTCCCTTCGGCAATTTTGTTTTCAACATCAAGCACTGCTGAGAAGGTATATTCACCAGCTACGTCTGTTCCAAATGCCATATCACCTTCCCACGGCCCGTTGGTACTGCGGCCAATCGTCACTGTTTCGCCTGCTGCAATACCATTTTTATAAGCTGTACTATACACATCAATTTTCTGGTTCTGACCTTCAATTCTGATGTTTATCGGTACAACAATTCCCTTTTTTAGCGAATCACCGCCCGTGTTTTTTACCGAAACAAAATAGCGGACACGCTCTCTAACAAATGGAGAAGTAGGCTCAAAACGAATGTCGGTAATGGTTAAATCAAGCCC
>JBGAVQ010000346.1:0-5316 GCA_044228045.1 Spirosomataceae bacterium | reverse complement strand
CCACTATCGTTGATTCGCTCGCATTTCCAGAAGTACATCGTTGGGAAATGCCTTTTAAGCGCATCAACGATTATGTGGACTCGCTTCATATCTTGCCAATTTCTAATGATTATTACGCCTCAATAATCTTCTGTAACTATACTGATAATCTGATTTTTACGAGTGTTACGCCAAGTGCCGAACTCGAAAAACAGTTCCCCGACAGGGCCGAGAAAAGAAAGCCTTATCTGGGATATTCTGCATTTAATAGAACAACTGGCGAGTTGGTCTGGCACCGACACTTCGATGAAGCCTCGCTTTGGTGTCAGGGGGCTTTCAATCCTAATCAATGGTCAAGTTTTGGTGTGCCATATCTGATTGATAATCTGTTGGTAGTGCAGCACTATCAGGCGTATGGCAAGCAGTGTGTTCATTTGCTTGATCCTGCAACGGGCAAAACACTCGTGTCGTCGGCAGTGTCGGTAATGTCGTATGAAAACATGGCTTATTTGCTTCTTTACGATGAAACCAAGCAAGAAGTTTCACGCTTAAATGTGGCAAAAAATCTTATTATGTGGACTTACAACATCAGAGATCGGTCAGGGAACCGACTTTACTACCTCTGTGAAAAGGATTTGCTTACATTCAAATACACGGTCAGCGGCGGCATTGAATGGGACATTGTAGATGCCAACACTGGCAAAATAATAACAGTAGTTAAAGTACCTAATGAGCAAATGAAAGACTCCAAACTAACCTTAGTAGGCTATGCCGACGGTGTAGCGTACTTTACGTGCAGAACTTGCAGTGAACCCATGTTTCTGGATGCCTTGCAACGCCGCACTTGTGTTTCGCACAACGTGGCGTATGATGTAAAAAAACAGCAGGTGATTAAACGAACGGCGTATGAGGAGTAGAGCTATTTTCCCCGCTGTCAGTTGTTTTCAATTGACAGTTTCTTGTGTGCAAGCAACACTTCTATATGCTCCAACAACACGACGAAAACTTCTGAAACCAAAAGCACGGTCGGGTAGTTACCAATAAAACCACTAACCAATAATAACAATGCGAATATTTTTTACGGGTGGCTCAGGCAAAGCAGGGAAGCATGTAATTCCGTACCTGCTCCAACAAGGACATCAAGTGCTAAACGTTGACCTAACGCCATTGAATCACCCAAGAGTAGATAATCTAATCGCTGATATTACCGATTCTGGACAAATGTTTAATGCCATGAGTTCATATACTGGCTTACATGAACTCGAAGCAGGCAATGGTGTACCAACATTTGATGCCGTGGTGCATTTTGCTGCCATACCCCGCATCTTAATCAAACCTGATAATGAAACTTTTCGAGTCAATACCATCGGCACTTACAATGTGATTGAAGCCGCTGTTAAATTGGGTATTAAAAAGATTATTATCGCTTCGTCAGAGACCACTTATGGTATTTGTTTTTCTGATGGTGAAACCAACCCAAAAGTATTGCCTTTGGAGGAAGACTATGACGTTGACCCAATGGATAGCTATGGTTTATCAAAAGTTGTCAATGAAAAAACGGCACGCACCTTCCAGCGACGCTCAGGCTTTGATATTTATGCCCTTCGTATTGGCAATGTGATTGAGCCTCATGAATACACCGAACTTTTTCCGCATTATTTCAAAAACCCCGAAGTGCGACGTAGAAATGCCTTCTGCTATATTGATGCACGTGACCTGGGACAAATTGTGGATTTATGTCTGAAAAAAGATGGACTGGGCTATCAGGTTTTCAATGCTGGTAATGACCACAATGGTGCTATTATCCCCAGCAAAGAATTAGCCGAAAAGTTCTTCCCCAATGTGCCAGTCACTCGTGAATTGGCGGAGCATGAGGCCTTGTTCTCCAATCGCAAAATCCGTGAAGTGCTGGGATTTAGAGAACAACACAACTGGCGGAAATATGTAACATGGAAATGAATTCATCACCCTTTTAGAGTCTCTTGCAGCAAATCATGAGGAAACCAAAGTCCCCGGTTGGAGGCTTCTACTACTAATTCACCCATTTTTAAATACTTATAGAACATTTTTAAATTTTGTGTAATTTAGAAGCATCGTTTTGTTAGGAAAGAATGAAAAAACTGGCTACTTAATTATAGAAACCATGAAAACACATGACGAACGCATGGCCCAATTGACATTCGCCTCGGTGTATCCGCACTATGTCGCCAAAGTAGAAAAGAAAGGACGAACCAAAGAAGAATTACACCAAGTAATCGAGTGGTTGACGGGTTTCGACAACCAAAAACTGCAAGCTCAAATTGACAATAAATCGTCTTTTGAAACATTCTTTCAGCAGGCTACATTAAACCCCAATGCCCATCTTATTACTGGGCTGATTTGCGGTTATCGAATAGAAGAAATAGAAAATCCTTTGACCCAAAAAGTCAGGTATTTAGATAAACTGGTAGATGAACTGGCAAAGGGCAAAAAGTTGGAGAAAATTCTGAGGAATTCGTAATGGAGGCCACCTTAATAATCTTCAAATTAGAAAGCAAAACATGACAGGAGCAATTATTCCTTTAATATCCCTCATTGCCCTTGAAGTGATTCTTGGTATTGACAACATAATTTTCATCTCCATTTTAGCAGACAAACTACCTGAAAATCAAAGAAATAATCTTAGATTTTGGGGAATTTCGTTGGCAATGGTCATGAGGCTTTGTCTATTGGCTTTTATTTCTTGGATTTTGAAATTAGACCAAACGTTATTCAGAATATTAGAAATTGATTTTTCGGGCAAAGGCCTTATTTTGATTTTCGGCGGGCTTTTTCTTATCTATAAAAGTACAAAAGAGATTTATCATAAAACCGAAATAAACAAAGATGATATACCCACTGTTCCTAACAAAAGCAGCTTTAAACAGTTGCTTTCAGAGGTAATCGTATTAGATTTAGTATTCTCAATAGACTCTATTATTACCGCAGTTGGTATGGTTCAAGACCTATGGGTTATGTACGCCGCAGTCATTGTTACAGTAATCATTATGTTAGTTGCATCTAAACCAATTAGCGATTTTATTAGAAAACAACCTTCATTTAAAATCTTGGCTCTTTGCTTTTTAATGATGATTGGCGTGGCATTATTAGCAGAAGGTTTCCATGTTGAAATTCCAAAAGGATACATCTATTTTTCAATGGCATTTGCTTTTTTTGTGGATATAATTCAAATGAAAACACTAAAAAGCAATATATAAACATAGAAAAATACTACAACAGTTTCTTGTTCCTACACAACCTTTTTGCGGCATCAATCCGACAATGTGACTTATGAACGAGGATATCATTTTTTCATTTTACCAAAAAAACGATTTTGAACCATTGCTCAATATTATACTGGAGTTTCGTTTTCATTTAGAAAGAACCCCAGAGAAAAAAGCCGTTTTCAGCAGTGATAACATTCAAAAAGACGAGAGAGAATTTCTAAAATTTAACTCTGGTAGCCATTACTATTCTTTCTTTATAGCCAAGTCTCAAAACGAGATTGTGGGTTATATCTGGTTTGGTCAACAAGACGAAGACAGAACAAAAGGCTTCATTGGTGAGCTATTTGTTAGAAATAATTTCAGGAAAAGAGGCATAGCAAAAGTTCTTTTGCAAGAAGCCCAAAAATGGATTGAAAATAAAAAATGTAGCGAAATAGAAATTGATGTGCATCAGACAGATACAGACGCCATGAAATTATATGAATCTTTTGGTTTTGTTCAACAAAATCAATCACCGATTATTTATAAAAAAATGCTAATTTGAAAATCCCATCTTCACTATTGAGATATAAGTGGAGTTCTTTAATGCCCGTAAACAACACGTTTGTTGCAGACTGAGTAGAAACACCTAACTAGACTGTTAAGTAAAAAATAACACAATCATTATCCCCTCGCTTGATAATTCTTCTCAGTATTGCATGTAGGCATTTGGGCAAACACCTTGCTACTTCCCAAATTGTTTCTATTTTTGAAAGACACTTCGTAATCAACCCATTTTTCATGGAATCGAGAAGAGAATTTATCCAAAAAGCAGCCTTGTTGGCCAGTGGGGCTGGCCTCATGGGCATGTTGCCTGCATCTATTCAGAAGGCCATGGCCATTAATCCCGCCGCCGGTAGCACCTACTTAGATGCCGAACACGTGGTGATTTTGATGCAAGAAAACCGTTCGTTCGACCATTGCTACGGCTCGTTGCAAGGGGTACGAGGCTTCAACGACCCTCGGGCTATCAACTTGCCAAATCAGAACAAAGTATGGTTGCAAACCAATGCTGCTGGCGAAACGTACGCACCTTTTCGCTTGAATCTGAAAGGGACAAAAGCAACATGGATGAGTTCATTGCCTCATTCATGGGACGACCAAGTAGATGCCCGAAACAACGGAAAATACGATAAGTGGCTGGATGTCAAGAAGTCAGGACACAAAGAGTATCAGCAAATGCCCCTCACAATGGGCTACTATAACCGTGAGGATTTGCCGTTTTATTACGCCCTTGCCGATGCCTTTACGGTTTGTGACCAAAATTTCTGCTCGTCGCTCACGGGTACTACACCCAACCGCCTGTACCTGTGGTCAGGTACGATTCGGGAGCAACCCAACATCAATTCAAAGGCCAATGTCTTTAACTCCGATACCGACTACGGCGATGATAAATTGGCTCGATGGAAGTCATTTCCCGAACGATTAGAAGAAAACAACATCGCTTGGAAAATCTATCAAAACGAAATTAATCTTCCGACGGGTTTTACAGGCGAAGAAGACGCTTGGTTGGCCAATTTTTCGGATAATCCGATTGAGTGGTTTGCCAACTACAACGTAAAATTTTCAAAAGAATACCATCAATACTTACAACGAACAGTGCCTGTTTTGCCCAATGAAATAGCTGCCTTGAAACAAAAGCTAAGCTCCTTAACCGCAGGAACACAGGAATTTGAAAGAACAAAAAGAGAGCTCGCCAACAAAGAAGGTTTCTTGGCTATTGCGAAGGAAGATTTGGTAAAATGGGCACCTGAGAACTTTGAAAAACTCAGCACTTTTGAAAAAAACATCCACCGCAAGGCATTTGACACCAACCGAAAAGACCCTCACTACCGTGAATTGACCACATTTACCTATGAAGATAACGGGGTCAAACGAGAAATGTTGGTTCCCAAAGGTGATGTGCTTTATCAGTTCCGAGAGGATGTAACAACGGGTAAGTTACCTACCGTGTCGTGGATTGTACCTCCCGAAAATTTCTCAGATCACCCGGGCGCACCGTGGTACGGGGCTTGGTATTTGTCGGAAGTGATGGATATTTTGACCCAAAATC
>JBGAVQ010000011.1:0-38332 GCA_044228045.1 Spirosomataceae bacterium | reverse complement strand
TTGATAACGAGCTCACAATAGGCATTCCGTCAATCATTACCATGGTATAAGGACCTTCTAAACCGTTTACGTGAATATCACCCGTGTTGCATACATTACAATTCAGTTGTGGTCGTATGCCGTTTACATTTTGAAGTGCATCAAAAAGGCTTGGGGTTGGATTTTTTTGAAAAAACTTAGGCGTATAAATCTCCACAGAAACGGGACTTTCAAGTTTTGATACTTCTTTCATTGTCCCAGTTATTACCACCTCGTCTAATTTATTGGGTAATTCTTTGAGTTCTATATTCAAAGTAATTTGGCTACCAGTTAATTGTACATCTTTCTTGGTAGTTTCATAACCAATAAACGATACAACAATGGTTTGTTTGCCATTTGGAAGTTTTGTCAGCAAAAAGTTCCCATCTAAATCTGTTGTTGTTCCAATTTTTGTTTTTTGAACAGATACATTAGCAAATTCTACTGGTTTACCATTTGAAGATACGTTTCCTTTAATAGAATTTTGAGCAAATGTATAGAGGGATAGGCTGAGTAAAAGCCCAGTCAAGAGTTGTTTCATAGTAATTGTAATTTTGACGATACAGATTTCTCCCCAACAACCACTGGTTTTGAGAAGATACGAAGAAAAATATACTTAGGAATTCGTCAAAACAGGGGGACCTCGATGCGCAAAACAATTAAATTGCTCAGAAAACGTAGGGGCACAATAAATGAAGGTACTTTCAACAAAAAGTTGGTAAATTTCAGCAGTACAAAAAAAAGAAAACTCAAATGAAGGAGCATATAATCCATTTGAGAGTACATCTAATGAGAATAGTTCATTGCCATTGTGCGAATTTGGCTGAATTGGACTACTACCTATGGGTTTAAATGGATGGGCATGCGTAATAATTTTGCCGTTGGCCAAGCGGTGGGCATGACGAAAGTAAATATTGTTGAACTGAATCAACAAAAACAAGGTCAGTAGTACCTTAGCAAGTATTTGCCGATATGTAGGGTATGCGTTCAGTAAAGCAGATTTACAGTTGTTACAAATATATTGTTTAACATCATTTAAGGCAAATAAAAAGCCCTATTAGGCACAATAACCTAATAGGGTTTGCTGATTAAAATTTCCCTGTGGCCGTAACCAAACCGCCTTTGGCACTATTCACTTCTATGTTGTAATTGCTTGGGTTGCCCTTCACTATCCACCTTAGTGTAACATAGCCCATGCCCGATAGGTTGGTGACTTCAATAGTTGCAGGATTCATTTTTTGCTCTTTGCCTACATTAAAGTCGGCGTCTTGCATAAGGAGGCCTGTTACTACTTGTGAGTCTTTTAGGGTTACATAGTCTGGTCGTTCTATTTTGTACCGAACATCATGGCTCGAGTGAGTCGGTATAATACGTGCGTTGTAAATACGTGCCTCTATCTGGCTGAACCCATTTTCTAACCTCTTCACTTTCACATCTTTCACTTCAATCTTAGGCATACACCATGCATGGTATAATATAAAAGCCATGTTGCGGTGGGCATCGGTCTCTATCAAGAAACCGGGGTGATTACGAACATAGTTTTTCTTGAAGCCACCTACCTCAATATCACCATAGGTAGGGTGTTTAATAGGTTTCCACTCTACAAATGCATCGCCAAAAAGTAAATACTTATCGGCTTCGTTGAATTCGTTGTTTTGGTTACGGTTCTCGGCAGCATTTTTATTGAACAATAAGTACGAGGTCATCAATTCGTTTGAAAATGTAAAAATACCTCTGCTCCCGTGAAACCAATCAAGTTCGCCCCCATAAACGGTATAAAGGTCTTTGTAAACAGTAAAATACCGATAGCCTGGCACGAGTGTTTCGCCCCGTTTGCCAATGATATCGTACACCGAAATATCGTTTTGATCATAGGTTGATATGTCCTCCTCAGCCCCAGGCCCACGCAAAAACATGCCACCTGTGTTGTGGAACGACTGCGCACCAGCAATGTTTGGATGTGCCATAACAAACTTACGAATTGCCTCGTTTTCAGGAAGCGAGAAAGGATACTTCATGGCCCCGCCTTGAATATAGTCGGGTTGCCAGTTCCAACCCCAGTCACGGTTAGGGTCATAAGCCCCTTGACGGTCTTCGTTTACTAAACCATCCCCATCATTATCAAGTCCTTCATTACCAAGCATTTCGTATTCACCAGCTTCATCTGGACGTGCTGCTATCATTCTGTTTTTATCGTTCGGATCTACTTTTAACCTACCCAATGGATTACGGCGGCGCATTTGCGTGATTTCACCGTCTCCATCCAAGTCATCAAAACCGTCTTCGTCAATCAAGCCGTCGCCATCATCGTCTTGAGGCAACATTCCCGACCGAGGCGTGTTGGTAGTGTTTAGATTTTTGATAAAATCGTCACGGGCATCGGGATTGATACACGGGGCTACATAGAAAACTTTCTCTTTCAACAAATCTCGAATAAACGAAACTGAACCATACATTTCGGTCAAGTACCAAGCTGTGTACATCGAGAATTCAGAACCTTGCAATTCGTTGGAGTGAATGTTACCATCAACCCAAAAGCCTGGTTTTTGGTCTGGTTTGCCAGTTTTAAAATCTGTGACCGTCAGCACCAGCAAGTCTTTGCCTTGCACAGTTTTACCAATAGACTCTACTTTTGCTAAGTCTGGATAGGCTTTGGCTATTTTTTGGAGGATATCGCCAATGCCTTTGTAGTCGTTATAGTGATTCCACGATACTTGCACTTTTGGATTGGCAGGAGAACCTATTGCTCTCAAACCCAAATCAGTTGGAGTTTGTGCTATTACTTGGTTAATAACAAGCGATATAATAAAGATAGAAAATATTTTTTTCATCAGTGTGCTGTGTTGAAATTGAACATTATAGAAAACGCTCGTCCTACAATTTAACTGAGCTAACGGTTGAGCCAATCATGGCACTGCCAGCTTCGATAGATACCGTTCCACTACCACTTACTAACCACTCAAAGTGCATAGTACCGTTGCCTTCTATTGGCTCACGCAACAATTGTTGTCCCCTTCCTGACACAATTTGCTGACCGTTGCCTGTTGCCAGTTTTACTTTCAATCGGTCCACATACTTAATTCGAGTGCCAAGTTCGCTATGAGTAGGCAACATCCCCTTGTTGTGTAAATCGCATGAAATACGAGTCATACCTGTGGTAAGCACTTCGGTTTTTACATTCACTATTTCAACAACGGGCATAATTTGCAAAAAAGAAGTAAAGAATTTGAGGTGTTTATCTGCCGAAGCTGATAGAAGGGCAGTTGATGGGTTCATTTTTACAAATGGAGCAAGTCCCCCTACTTCTACTTTTTGGTTTGGGTAGTCAGGGTGTTTCACCTCAGTCCAGTTCACAAACACACTTTCGATATTATTTGCTTTTGACCAACGCAAAAACCGCACGTCGTCATTATCAGTAACACCTCGTTTGGCGGTGTCTTTGGGCATATACCAGCCAGGCGTACTAAAACTCAAACGGCCATAATGAAAATATGCCGACGAGGGGTAATCACCTTTGCTTGGAGGAAAGCTGGGAAGGTCTTTTATTCCTGCCTGCCCATACAGCTTTGCAACTTGCTCATTAACAGCACAATCTTTTTCGAGCCATCCTGCAACGATACGTTTGGTTGCTCGCACTCGATCAAATTTATAGGCTTCAGTCAAGTTATTGGATGGCCCAAATGTAAAAACAGCATAAACATTACGAGCCTCATAAAGAAAGTCTAACAAGCCTCGGTTCTCATTTTCTGACACAGGATATTCGCCTGAACCAGGTGTAAAAAATGGAAAATCAAAAGTGAAATTTTTATTGAGTGCTACGCCACCTGCCCCATCTTCGTTAAATTTCCCATCTTTGTCATTATCAGCACCTTCGGTTAAGTACAGATACTTTCCCTTCTCACCCTTCGTGGGGTCAGCTTTTACCAACACTCGGGCATCGTCTTTGTGGGGCATGTATGTACCAGTGAGATCCTCAACCCTCATCATAGATATTAACCCATCTCCATTGAGGTCTTCCGCAGGATCTTCATCAAACTTACCGTCACGATCTTCATCTGTGCGTGAGGCGTTTCCAGTTCGCTCGTATTTGGGTTTACCAAAAAACTGCTCCATGGCATCAGGATTTACGCAAGGGATGATATAAACCGTCCGAGTCGCCAATAAATTAGCCAATGTATCTTTGTTGCTGTTGGTCAGCATTTTCTCAGCTATTTGCACAGCCAATTCTGTTCCTGCCAAATGAGTACCATCTACCCCTGCTACAATGGCAATGGCTGGTTTCTTGGAAGCATCGCCCTTACTCAGAACCAAGGCCCAAACGTCTTTTCCAGTGGTGGTTTTGGCTAATGATTGTACGCTGGCTAAGGAAGTGTACTGAGCCGAAAGTTTTTTGAGTCGTTCGCTCAATTGGGAGTGGTTTTGGTAGCCCGTTTGAGCTACACTTCCCAAAACACCAGTCAGCAACAAGGATAGGGTCAGTAGTGTTTTTCTCATATAGAAATTGTAGGCGGTTAATTAATTTGTTGAAGTGAACAACGGCTATAAGATGCCTTGAAACGTGTGAAACTACCTAAATTGATATTCATTTACAAAAAGAGAAGGGAAAACATCATATTTTTTCGACTAAAAACGTTTTTTTAGAGAAGTTCTCTCACAAAGTTTTGGTATCTTTTTTGCTACAATTTCAATAGTTTGTAAAGTTGGAAGTAACCTTACTTTTTAGTTGTTTTGAAGTTTAAATGAACTTAGCCCATGTATTTGGCTTTATGTTTTTAAATTGCCAGATAAATGCTACCATCATAACTTATTTTTCAGAATGCGAGTTTTTGTTGTATTGATTTTAATGGCCATATCCATCACTGCGAATGCGCAGTCGGTTTATTGGGCAAATAAAGTCATTGGCTTTTCGACAGAGTACCTTTTTGCAGGACAGACTACCGAATATCGGGCTCAACAGGTACTGGGAAAGCCCAACAAATTGCCCCAATATGGCCTCAGCCCATGCGCTTGGCAACCGTCAATCCCAGATAACCTCGGTGAAGAGTGGATAAAAGTTTCGTTTGATACCCTTATGCCCATTCGTCAAGTAATAGTAGCTGAAAATTACGGACAAGGGTGTATTACCAAGATATTTGCTTATGATGCTAAAGGAAATGAAGTTAAGATTTTTGAAACCGATGCGCCTGCTACCTCATCTTCAGGTAAATTGCTCACTATTATTTTAGAAAAACCTACTGAATTTGCTGTGTCGTCACTCAAATTAGTGCTTAATACAGCCAAAGTAAAAGGTTGGAATCAGATTGATGCCATTGGGATTTCACAAGCCGATAGTCCAATTGAGGTTTCTATTAACCTGAGCAAAGACATTTTGCTGGAGGTTCAGAAAGAAAATTTAGGCGAGAACATAAACTCAAAGTGGCAAGAATTAGCACCAGTAGTTGCGCCTGATGGCAAAACTTTATTTGTGACTCGTTGGAACCATCCAGACAATCATGGCCCAATAGAACCAAAAAGTAAAAAGAAAAAACAAGATGTCTGGTATTCAACACTTGAGGCTGGCAAAGTATGGGGTGTGGCACAAAACATTGGCAACCCCATTAACAATGATGACGACAATGCCATTTGTTCGATTTCGGCAGATGGGAAAACGATATATTTAATAAATGTTTATAGACCCGACGGAACACTTGCACGGGGCTTATCAAGTGCCACTAAAAACAGAAACGGTTGGAATCAGCCAAAAGAGATTAAAATTAAAAACTATGTAAACGAAAGCGATTATATTGGTTTTTCGGTGTCAGCCAATGGAAGAGTGATGGTAATTGCTGCCCAAAATAAATCAACTTTTGGAAAACGTGACCTGTATGTTTCGTTTTTGGATAAAGATAGCACCTGGTCTGAGCCTAAAAATTTGGGTGGTATGATAAATACTGCCGATGAAGAATTTACGCCATTTATAGCTGCTGATAACAAAACAATCTACTTTTCGAGCGGAGGCCATCCTGGCTACGGCAATAACGATATTTTTTATGCCAAACGCTTGGATGATTCGTGGACAAAGTGGACAGAACCCATTAACCTTGGGCCAATCATCAATTCGCCTCAATGGGATGGTTACTTTACTATACCAGCCTCAGGTGAGTACGCTTATCTATGTTCATATGAAGAATCTATTGGAGAAGAAGATATTTTTAGGATAAAAATGTATCCAGCTATCAAGCCTGAGCCTGTTGCCATAATTTCGGGAAATGTAATTGATTTTATCACTAAAAAACCTATTGGAGCCGATGTGGTAGCCAATGTGTTGATTGACAACAAAGAAGCAGGCAAAACCGACTACGATCCAGCCACAGGCGAATACAAAATGGTAGTGCCGCTTCGGGAAAATTATTCGATTGTGGCAAACAAAAAAGGTTATTTGCCCTTGAGCGAAACCATTGATTTGACCAAAGACAAAAACTATCGTGAAATCAGGAAGAATCTCTACTTAGTACCTATTGCCCCAGGCCAAAAAGTAATTTTGAACAATGTCTTTTTTGAACAAAGCAAGTTTGAGTTACTACCTGCCTCGCATGCCGAACTTGATCGTTTGGTTCAAATTATGACAGATAATCCATCTCTCGAAATTCAATTAGAGGGCCATACCGATAACCAAGGAGATTTTAACTTGAATCTTGAACTCTCAAAAAACCGAGTAAGTGAGGTTCGTAAATATTTATCATCCAAAGGAATAGCCGAAAACAGGATTTCAATCAAAGGTTGGGGTTCAACTAAACCCATTGCCAGTAATGTTACCGAAGATAAACGTAAGTTGAATCGTAGAGTTGAGTTTGTAATCATCAAAATGTAGTTCCCTTCACTTTTGTTGGTTATTTTTGCAGGAAAACCACTTTTGTAATGCCCCAAATTTCTCGTTCAACGTATGGATTGCTTGTCATTTTGGCAATCGCCTTTGCCTTACGATTATATCAAATTGATACTTATGGTCTTTATATTGACGAAAAAGTAACATTGCTTGTTAGTCAGGCCATAAGCCCCGAAGGTGCTAATCAACAAGATATATTCTCAAAGCCATCTTTTACACCTAAAGAATTCTGGCGAGAAAAAACCATCACCGACTTCAACGAAGCCGTAGCCCGTGGCGACTGGGGTAATAGTGCAGCACATTATTTGGCACTTAATCTCTGGACAAAAGCCTTTGGACTGAGCGATTTTTCTATTCGGTTTTTGTCGTTACTTTTTAGTTTCTTACTTGTGTTTTTGACGTATTGGTTCGTAAAAACACATTTTAAAGACCAACAGCTTGCCCTCATAGCAGCATTCTTAGCCTCTATTGAGCCATTTTTTGTAGCTCAGAGCCACATTGTTCGCAATTATTCAATGTCTTTGTTTTTTTCGCTGTTAGCCACTCATTATTTCTTGCTTATTTTGGCGGGAGGGGGCAAAACATGGAAACCATACATTTTTTATAGCATCAGCGTTAGTATCTGTTTATTTTCACATTATTTAGCCTTTATTGTTTTTTTGGGCCACGGGTTTTATACACTTTTGAAAGTGAGAGACCTCAAAACATATGTGGGCTTGGTGGCAGCTATGTTACTACCAGGTATGGCAATGATTACTTGGATGACCATAGGAGGTGGACAATATTCTCTTAAAACAGTTGGAGATGTTGAAGCATTTTATCGAAATATTGCATTTAATCCCCCTACCCCAAATCCCTACAAAGGTTGGATAGACCCCGCTACGCCCTCACTCGTTTTTTCAAAATCTGTCAAAGTAATTAGCGATTTATTTTTATTCACCAACGGGCTTTCTGAATCATTATCTGGCTATAAAAACCTAATCATTAGCCTCTTTGTTGGTATGTTTAGTACTTTTTGTGTAGTTGGTTTTTTAGGAAGTCGCTTGTTAAGGTTTTTGATTTTTTTTATTGTAGTAAACATTCTTGCTTTTATTGGCTACTCAACGGCAAACTTCCAATTTGTGGTGTTTTCGTTTAGTTTAGTCATTATTTGGGCATTTCGGCGACAGTTTAAGAAAGCTCGTGAAGAAAAACCGCTATTCGTTTTCTTACTTATCATGACCTTTTTGCCCATCTTATGGATGCTCTTTCAGGCATTCAAAGCTGGCCATACAGTAGGTATCAATCTGCGCTATGTTGGTTTTGCTATTCCGTATGCTATTGTTTTATTGGCGATTCCAATCCAAGCAATCATTCGATGGGAATCGGGCTTGCGCTCACTTGCTTTTGTTATTTTACTGATTCAGTTGGGGATGGTGGCTGCTACATTACATGGCATTTATGCCGATTCGCTGCCCAAATACACCTATTTTTCTACGCCACGAATCGCCAATCCGTATCAAAAGGCAGCTATTGATATAACAAATCTTTATCAACCCGGCGACACCATTATTTATCCTAATAATACCAAAACGGTTTTTTCGGCGGCAGACACCACGCATCCAGCTGTTTCTGTGTTAGATGCCCAATTGGTTAATCTGTACTTGCCCAAAACGGCTGATTTTCAACAACGAATCAACCCGCTTGAACCTAATCTGCTTATCCTTTGGCAAAAAAGCACCCAAAAGCCAAAAGTTATTTTTAATTTTGAGGGCTTGAAGTACCGCTATTAGTAGCGCCGACTAACTCGTTTGGGGGTCTGTACCGAAGGTCTGACCCTTTAAGGGAGTCACTCAAAAAATACCAAGCCCTTATGCCAATGCAAAAAAACGACAAAAATATATCGCTTCAAGGTCAGCTACGCCTTCGTGTGTTGGAGCTTTATTTTAAAGCCAACGCTGGTCACATCGGCTGTTCGTTGAGTTGTATTGATCTAATGATTGGCTCATTATTGAGTGAAAAGAAAGAGGGTGAAGCCTTTATTCTGTCCAAAGGTCATGCGGCAGCGGCCTTATACGTGTGCTTGCATCATACAGGTGAGATTTCAGATGCTCAACTCGACACTTTTTACAAAAACGGCACGACACTTTCGGCTCACCCTGCCCCGAGACAATACAAAGGCATCCCTTTTGCAACTGGTTCGCTCGGGCACGGCCTGCCAATAGGCACAGGTATTGCACACGCCAATAAACTACTAAATAATGGCGAATTTGTTTATGTACTCATGTCAGACGGTGAAACCAACGAAGGCACAACTTGGGAGGCTGCTCACTTTGCCACAACCAACCAACTAAACAATTTAATTGTTTTGATTGATAAAAATGGATTACAAGGTTTTGGTAATACTTCCGACATAATGGGAGACTCCGCTAACCTAAAAAAATGGGAGGCTATGGGTTTTGAAGTGGCCGAAATTGACGGACATGATGTAAATTCAATTGTTAGTACTATTCAAGCACTCAAACAATCACAAAGTACCAAACCCAAGGCAATAATTGCCAATACGGTTAAAGGCAAAGGAGTGAGTTATATGGAAAACCGCATGGAATGGCACTATTTACCCATGTCGGCGACTTTATATGAGCAAGCCAAAGACGATGTAATGCGTCAGTATTTCATAGAAGAATTTGTGCATTAGTTAATGTAAGATTTAACTTTTACAAAGCTAATTTCAATAAAATCAACTCAACATTTAGTAATATTTCTTACGTCCTGCTACTGATTAGGAGGCATTCCTCTAATTTGTTTGACAGAATACCAAAACTGAATGAACGAAACACTACAACAAAAAATACTTCAACTCAACGGTCCCATCTTTGTGTTTGGTGCCAGTGGTTTTATTGGTGCTAATTTATTTGATAAAATTTTCAGTCTTCGCAAAGACTGCTACGCCCTCACACACGATGCCCGCAAAGCATGGCGTTTGAAATTACTCGATGTGCCATTTGAAAACATTGTCCATTGTGACATCCTGTCTAATGCTTCGGTTAAAGATGTTTTTGAAAAATATAAACCCCAAACCATTTTCAACTTAGCGGCGTATGGGGCGTATTCTAAGCAAAGCAATGTAAATCTCACTTACGAAACCAATGTAGTAGGTACAGTCAATATTCTACAAAATTGCACGAAATCAAGCACTTACATTCATGCAGGCAGTAGTTCAGAATACGGATTTAATTGTGCCGCACCCAAAGAAACCGACCCTGTTGAACCTAATAGTCACTATGCAGTTTCTAAGGTTTCAGCCGCTTATCTCATTCAGTTTTACGCCAAAGTACACGAGCTAAATGCCATCAATCTAAGGCTTTATTCCATTTACGGCGATTGGGAAGAACCCGACAGGCTCATACCAAGGTTGGTAGAAAAAGCTCGACAAGGTACGTATCCTCCTTTAGTTTCACCAGATATTAGTCGTGATTTTGTGTGGATTGACGACTGTGTGGCAGCTTTTGTTGATTCAGCTTTACAAATGCGCCCAGCTGTCCGAGGAAAGTCTTATAATGTGGCAACTGGTCACAAAACCACCATGCGAAATTTGGTTGACACTGCTCGCAGCACATTTAACCTTGGCCATGAGCCAACGTGGGGGTCTATGCCAAATCGAAAATGGGACTTGGCCGAATGGTATGGTGACCCAACTGAAATTGAACGAGAGATTGGGTGGAAAGCCACCACCCCCCTATCGGTTGGTCTCAAACGTTACCACGATTGGCAAGTGACAGTTGGATATGAGCAAAAACTATTACCTGCATTTGAGAATCCATATCTCAACCCAGTTATTTCGCCCATTATTGCTTGCTATAGAGATGCACAGGCTATTCCGTATATGTACGAGCGATTGGTTAAAACCTTTAATAACCTGAAAGTTAGGTACGAAATCATTTTTGTGAATGATTGTTCACCCGACAATACGGAGGAGGTGTTAGCCGAAATTTGCAAAAAAGACCCCAACGTAGTAGCCATTACTCATTCTCGCAATTTTGGGTCACAGTCAGCCTTTTTGAGTGGTATGGAAATCGCTACAGGCGATGCGGTTGTGCTAATGGACGGCGATTTGCAAGACCCGCCGGAAGTTATTCCACAATTTTACGAAAAATGGCAAGAAGGCAACGACGTAGTGTATGGCGTTCGTGTCAAGCGAGAAATGCCAGCCCATGTTCATTTCTTCTACAAAGCCTTTTATCGGCTGTTCAAACGGCTTTCTTACATCAACATTCCAACAGATGCCGGAGATTTTTCGATTATTGATCGTAAAGTTGTGCGTGAGTTAGTCAATTTACCCGAAACTGAGCAGTTTTTGCGGGGACTTCGGGCATGGGTAGGCTTCAAGCAAGTGGGTGTACCGTATGTGCGTCCTGAGCGGATGTTTGGGGTATCTACCAATAATTGGACAAAAAACATCTGGTGGGCCAAAAAAGCCATTTTTAGTTTCAGTTTTGCCCCACTCGAACTCATGACCTATGCTGGTTTTATGCTGACTGGGCTTTCTTTTTTAGCAGCAATCGTCCAAATTATAGGGCGGTTCTTATATCCCGATATTCCGCACGGAATACCGACTATCATAGTCTTAATCTTGTTTTTTGGGGGAATCAATCTACTCGGCATCTCTTTTTTGGGTGAATACATCAGCAAAATTTTTGAGGAAACTAAAAAACGACCTAAATTTATCCGAACCCGTATCCGTAAGGGCGAGCGCCAATACCGCACTGCCGACGAGATAAAAACCCTTGTAAAATCGCTAAGAAATGAGTGAACGCTTTAAACCCATTCGGCACCAAGCACCCGATAGCCTATTCAGTAAACTCATTTTCAATATTCGTTTACTTGTTGATTTTCAGTTTCTTACTATCTATGGTTTTCTTCGGAAGGTAATGCCAACATTTGAAGGAAAAGTGTTGGATATTGGTTGTGGTAATAGTCCTTTCAAGCATTTGGTCAATGTTCAAAAAGCTCAGTATATCGGGTTAGATGTAGAAGAAGCCAAGTATTTTGATTATGCCAACCCCGAAGTGATTTATTTTGATGGTGAAAACTTACCCTTTGAAGATAACAGCATTGATCATTTTATCTGTACTGAGGTAATTGAGCATATCCCCAACCCTACCAAGCTCATTGCCGAGATGAAAAGAGTCTTAAAACCAACAGGCAAAGGTATCATTACCCTGCCGTGGTCTGCTCGCTTTCATTTTGCCCCCTATGACTACCACCGATATACACCCAGTATGTTGCAGCAACTGTTTGGTGCATTTAGTAAAGCTACAATTGTCAACCGAGGTACCGACATCAACTCCATTGTTTCTAAACTCATTGTTTTGTACGTAGGCACTTGTTTCAATTGGTCGTCTTCTTTGGGTGCTTTGTTATTGAGCCCATTCAAGTTGATATTCCTTTTGTTATGCTTGCCCTTTATGGTGCTTGTTGTGGCATGGGGTCACTTTGCTTTATGGTTTGGTTGGGGTTCTGTGGATGACCCACTGGGATACACAATTATAGTGAACAAATAATTTCGTACCATGTAAAAAAGGTCTATTGGTTATGCTGAACTAATAGACCTTTTTTCATTTACTTCCATGCTTGTGGATTACAAACACCACAAGTTCCCTGATTGTCAAGCAGTTACTCATTAACCCAGTATTCATAAAGTACTGGGGGCTATTGATTTTCAAGAATTTGCAGTCAACCATACATTTTTAAAAATAACACTAACCAGAATAGCTTTTAACATCAAAAGAAGCAATTGAGAAAAAACTTTACAGATACCAAATTAGAAATTGATTAAAACACTTACTTTTATTAGCTTTACGAGCTTTGACTATAACAATTTACAATTTAGTAAATCCTATTTATGGCGAAGTGTATTCATTTTCTGAAAAACTCATGTACAATTTCGAATAATTAATTATGAAGCTTTTTGAGCTTATGATTGTGAGAAATTTCAGGCTTATATTTTATTCAGATTCAAAATGCTTAATATGATGTTTTCATCTAACAGTTAGTTTGTATTTTTAAAGATAATGGCTAAGTTTAAATTGCTGCCTATTAAAAACTTTTTTACGAAAAAAAATGCAAATTTTAAAAGATGAATAAGTACCCTCATTCGACTCGAATACTTGTTGCACTTGATTGTATTGTTTTTGGGTTTGATGGAGAAGAGCTAAAACTCCTTTTAATAAAAAGAAATTTCGAGCCAGAAAAAGGTAAGTGGTCTTTGATGGGAGGCTTCTTAGAAGAAAATGAAGATCTTGAAGTAGCTGCAAATCGCATTTTGCATGATCTGACAGGCCTTAAAGGTATTTATTTTGAAGAAATCAAGACTTTTGGCCAAGTCAATAGAGATCCTGTTGAGCGTACGATTTCGATTTGTTTTTTTGCATTGATAAACATTCAGGATCATAATCAAGATTCGGCAAAAGCACACAATGCCTCTTGGATAAATCTAAAAAATAGACCGTGTCTAATTTTTGACCACAATCAAATGGTTGATTTAGCCTTAGCACAATTACGATATAAAGCAGCATTACACCCAATAGGTTTTGAGCTTTTACCCGAAAAATTCACAATTCCCCAACTTCAAAAGCTTTATGAGGCTATTTATGATTCACCACTTGATCGGCGAAACTTCAGTCGAAAAATTTTATACACAAAACTTTTAATTGATACTGGCGAAAAAAATCAAAATTCAACCACTAACAAAGCCATTCTGTATCGGTTGGATCAAGAAAAATACTTACAGCTATTTAAAGTTTTCCATTATTTCATAACAAATCCCATTATTTAATTTTTTTTTTTACAAAATAATAGTGCTATATTTAGAACTGTGTCAAAATAACACAAATTTAAAATCATCGATCAATAAAGTATAAAATGACTTTTTGATCTGATTCTGCTTGGGTCTCTTTGGTACTGTTGTATCACAAACTTATTTGGAACTCCGACAATTTTTGTGGTATATAAGGTCTGACAGAACATCTGGGCAAGCCCGTCGGGGCGACCCCGTCTGATTGTAATTTTCAGGCTTTACCACAAAAATTGTCAAAGAGCGACTATTCTATATGCAGATGAGAATTATTGTACTTGTCAGTTTTGAAAATACACAACAAGAAGCACAAAACCCATTGATTATAAAATACTTAAACTTATTTCCTCTTGTAAACTGAATGCAATAATTATAGTTCCTGCTATTCAGAATGATGATATTGGGTGTAGTTTGTTAATCATAAGATTTTCCTATTTTAAGTAATGGCACTATAGTATTTTAAAAAATTATAAACCTCTTAGACCTATTAAATTATGAAAAGATTTCTCCTTTACGGAGTTATCTCGCTAAGTGTATTAACCATATACCTTAGTTTAAAAGCAGATGACCCCATTCCGCCCAAAAACACATGGACTCACTACGGCGGTAGCCCCGAACAATCGAAATATTTTGAAGGCTTTGACATTACGAAAGAAAACGTAAATCAGCTCAAAGTTGCATGGTATTATCCAACCGATGACGAATTTCCTAACTTTTCGAGCCCAATTGTGGTAGATACCGTCATGTATTTGGTAGCGAAAAATAACTCATTGATTGCCCTAAATACAATCACAGGTAAAGAAATTTGGATTCATACGGGTTTGAGGGGACTCAGTCGTCGAGGTAGTAACTATTGGGAAAACAAAAATAAAAAAGACAAACGACTCATTTTTACGCTCAATAACAGTATCCAAGCCATAGATGCCACCACAGGAAAATCTATCGAAACATTTGGAAATGGCGGTTATGTAGATATGCGTGTGGGTCTCGACCGTGAACCTGAATCAATCCGCCGAATGCAATCTATGATGCCGGGAGTAATTTTTGAAGATTTAGTCATATTAGGTTCAGCACCGGGTGAAGGATATTTTTCACCACCGGGTCATATTCGAGCTTATAATGTAGTAACTGGAAAACTTGAATGGACTTTTCATACAATTCCTCATCCGGGTGAATTTGGCTACGAAACTTGGCCAAAAGATGCTTATAAATATGTAGGTGGTGTAAATGTTTGGAGTGAAATTACGGTAGATACCAAAACTGGAATTGCCTATTTGCCGATTGGTTCGCCAACTTACGATTATTACGGAGCCGATAGACTGGGCGATAATTTATATGGAAACTGTTTGGTGGCTCTCGATGCCCGAACTGGTAAAAGAATTTGGCATTATCAGACCGTGCATCACGATATTTGGGACTATGACCTCTCTCCTGCCCCACAACTTCTGACAGTTAATTATAAAGGAAAAAGCATTGATGCGGTTTCAGTGGCTACCAAGCACGGATTTGTTTTTGTATTCGACCGAAAAACTGGTCAGCCTGTATTTCCGATTGAAGAGAGACCATTTCCCGACACAAAAATGCCAGGTGATAAGGCTTCGCCAACTCAGCCGATTCCTGCCGTAGTACCTACCTTTACACACCATGAAGTAAACGCCAAAAACCTAAATCCGTATTTCTCGAAAGCTGATAAAGAAATGTGGTTGAACCGACTAAAAACTGCTAAAAGTGGCTTGTTTGTTCCGCCAAGTGATAAATATGAAACCATCATGATGCCAGGGGCATTGGGTGGTGCCAATTATGGGAATACAGGTGCAAACCCCAACAAAGGCATGATGTATGTCATGACGCAAGAACATGCTTCTATTTACCGACTCAACAAAGTGGGGGCTCCACCCTTGCCAACTTATACTGTTGATGATGAAAAACGAGCCTTGAATTTCTACAAAAAACTGTGTCAGACTTGTCATGGAGTTAAGATGGAAGGTGGAGTTGGACCAAAACTCACAGGAGTTGGACAAAAATTATTGATGGATGAATTTAAGAGCGTCATTACGAACGGAAAAGGTCAGATGCCGAGTTTTGTGCATGTAGATGAGGCCGCAGTAACAGCACTTTACAAATATTTAGGTGGAAACCCGAATCGTATGAATTTCCCTCGTAGAAATTTAGACAGAAAGCCAATTGAAGAACCAGTAGTTGCCAATGGCGGTGCTAAAATTAAACCCGATGCCAAAACTTTATCTCCTATGAGCGATTATCCCGAAGGTACTGAACACCCTCCTGTACGATATACGACTGATTATGGACTCGAATGGCCCAGTTTACTTGGGCCTCCGTGGTCGAGCATGGTTGCGTATGATTTGAATACCGGTAAAATTAAATGGCGAAAACCGATTGGTTTAGACTCCCTTTATGGCAAAGGAAATCCAAACTTTGGGGCTCCGGGTGGTACATTGCGTAAAGGAATGGTTGTAACAAGCACTGGGGTCGTATTTGCTACGGCAAAAGGCGGAAAACTCTATGCTTTTGATGATGAAAACGGTAAAATCCTTTGGGAAACGACATTGAGCAACGAAGTAAACGGTCAGCCGATTATGTATCAGCACAAAGGCAAGCAGTTTTTGGTGGTAAATGCAGCATCTAATTTTACCAAAGACAGTTATAATCAGAGCATCAAGAAAGGAGCATTGCCAAAGGCTTATGTGGTTTTTGCTTTGCCCAATAAATAAATTCAACCTTTAAATCTCGAAAAAAATGAAAAAAATATTCATTCCCATAGCCTTTTCATTAATCGTTTCGCTGGGATTTTCTCAGAATCTACAAAAACGAATCGTACCGAACGACCCATCAAAATATCGCTCATTGACTGCTGTCCATGCAGGTGCTGGTAAAATGGGATTCACGCAATTGATTGGTAGAAACGACCTCTCAACCAACTTTTTATACCTTCATACGGGGTCAATAGAAGGTAAATCTGGAATCGGGCATCATTTTCATCATGAAATAGAAGAAATGTTTGTGCTTTTGAGCGGAGAAGCCGAATTTACAATTAATGGAAGAACCGCCAAATTAAAAGCTCCGGTGGTGGTGCCTTGCAAAAAGGGGAACTCGCATGGAATTTATAACCGTAGCACTACACCAGTAAAATGGATGAATTTTGCAGTAAGTCAGGTTAAAGGGAAAGCCGATAATTTTGATTTAGGTGATACTCGTGAAGACGCTGTTATTGATGACATACCAAACTTTGTACATGGTAAATTAGAAACCGATAAACTTAAAGCCAATAATACGGCTTATCAAGGCAATGGGATTATGTATCGAAGAGTAATTGGAAGCGAGGTATTTAGTACAGATTGGAATCATGTGGACCATGTAACCATTCCTGCAAGTGGTTCGGCAACTCGCAAACTCGAAGGTATCGAAGAAGTTTATTACGTACTGAAAGGTTTGGGTTCGGTGGCAATTGGTTCGGAAAAACAGGCTTTTAAAACTGATGATGTTTTTTACGGAATGTTAGGTGAAACCTTGATAATCAATAGCGATTCTGGTAGCGAATTAGAGCTTTTAGTGATTGGAGTGGCGGCTTCAAAACTAAAAATGATGAATATCAGTAAGCCATTGATAAAACCCAAAGCTATTGGTTTACAGATGGATTTTGTTGTCCCGAAAGAAAATGCAGAAGCCTTCGAGAAAATGTATTATTCCATCTACGTTCCTGCCATGACGGTTCAAGAAGGTTACTTAGGGTCGAAATGCCTTAGACTTTTCCCTGAAAATATTCAAAAAGAGATTCAAGCGGAGCCAACCAATTATAACTATCAAATCCAGATTTCGTTTGATACCGAAGAGCATCGCCGCAAATGGGTGGCGAGTGCCCAACACCAAATTGCATGGCCAGCGGCTTCGGGTTTAGCCAAAGAATTTAAGTGGCGAGGCTACGATATTATGGGAGATGACGATGTAAAATAAGAGGTTTATTGGTATGTAATTTTCATAGAATAGGGCTTGAAAACCCTATTCTATGAAAATTTCCCAAAAAACGATGCGATTAATGCACCCTAAAATTCCATTTTGAATTATCGCTATCAAAATCAAATTCTGCTAATGTCGGGGTGCTATCGCCCGAAGAAACTAATGCTAATTTTTTGTTAGAATTCGGCACAATCTTAGGCATAATTCTGTACGAACCATCGGTCAATTGGTCAATTCTCCATAATTGTTCGGGCGAACCCGTAAATTCAGGAACCGTTACAACCTCTGCATTTGCGGTTGCTGCCAAAGCTCGGTTCGTTCCTGCCAATACAATTTTGTAGTAAGGCCCACCTAAATATCCTGTTGTATCAGGAGCATCTGTAATTGTCCATTTTTGATGCGGGCGAGACATATAATCACCAATTCGTAAATTGATATTTCCTGTTGGCCAATTTTTAATTACTTCTTCTAATTGCTGTGCTGGCACTGGCTTAATTGGCTCATTATTAGGCTGATTGAATCCTCTCGGAGCATTTGCCATTCTTGAAAAATCAACTGCTAATTCTAAGGCATAGCCTCTTCTCACTGATTCAATTTCGTAGGTTCCTTCTTTAAACTTTTCGCCTGCAACTGGCCAACCGTCTTTCCAAACTACTGGCAAAATTCCTAAAACACTACGACCTCCCTGCTGTAAGTCTGCTTCGTAATGAATTGACATTTTTTCAACGCCTTTTTCGAGAATGATATGTCCAAAATGCCCTGGACCAATCAAATCTCCACGAGTAGCTACCACCATTTTTCCGCCACCTTCGAGCATACTTCTGCCTACGTTATCAATATAAGGTCCCGTAATTTTCTTTGAACGACCCACCACCACATTGTAGGTAGAGTTGGCACCATCGCAGCAACTGCCATGCGTAGCAAGCAAATAATACCAGCCATCTCGATAAACCAACGTACTTGCTTCGCAAACAATGGCAACATCAACTGGCTTATTTCCTTTTTTCAGCCCCCCCGTTTTAGGGTCTAACTCAATGAGTCGAGTATAGCCAAAATAAGTCCCGTACGTCATCCAAAGGCGACCAGTTGTTGGGTCTAACATCACTCCGGGGTCAATGGCATCGCACTCCTCATAACCATCTGATGTAGCAACAGAAATTGGTTCAGAATATTTAAAATCAGGAGATTTTGGGTCGAGTGTTTTATTCCACATCGTATAAATTATTCCTTTATGATTGGGCGAACCACCCGTTGCTCCATAAATAACCAAATAACGGTCGCCGATTTTTATTACATCAGGGGCTGCGCCTCCACCCGGTCTTACGCCGCCACCGTACCATGTCCAGCCGTCGTTCGATATTAATCCACCGCCACCTGTGCCAAAAGTGTAATATTTTCCCTCACATTCAGCAATGGTTGATGGGTCGTGAATGAATGGTCTGCCAACCTGTGCCATTGAAGTTTGTACAATTAAAAACGCCAAAAGGCTATATATAAAGTGTATTTTAAATCTTTTCATCGAAATCTTATTTATTGGGTAAGTTTAGATTATTCTAAAAGTTTCAAACCATGGGGTTTTATTCGTAGCTGATGGTGAAATTTTTGATGGGTTCGCCTTTTTCGTTGATAAAACGAACGCCGAAGTTTGCCATACCGGGGCCATTAATCACAGCTCCACGGATGATATTTCTACCTTTTTTCAACGTTAGACGAGGAGAAGTTACATTATCGGCAATCATGTCTCTATCTCCCGATAGAATCATCGTTTCTTCTCCGTTCAGCCACCACATACTACCCGAATTACATCCTGCAGTCATCCTTACATTCTGTATTTCTTCCGGACAATTAATTACCGTAACAACCCAAACCAAAATTCCATATCTTGGTTTATTGAGGGCATACGTAAAATGAAATAAATTAAAATTGAAGGTCTTACTGTCTAATGCGTACCATTTTAGTTCTTGGTCGCCTATTTTGGTAATTTCTCCGTTTTTAGGGATTATGGTATAATTACCAGAGAAATTATCGGCTAAAAAATTGGTTCTCAGATAATTGTCTGTCAGAATATTGTTTCGAGCAATATTTTTCTTCACAGGTTCAAGCACAAGCCAACGCTGAATAAATCCGTTTGCATCAGGTGCTTTGGGGGTTGAAGAAGATAGAATAAAATCTCTGGTTAAGGTATGCGTTGTATCTCCTTTGATTGGAATCGGCGGAAGTGGAGGTCTTGGTCCAGGCCCTTGAGCATAAACAGATGTGCCACTTAGTTGTAATACAAAGAGTAATACGAACATAAGAAAAGGCAAGAAAAATTTTGTTTTATTGGTCATAATAGAAATTTGATTAATGATTGAATGAGTTTGATTGGATAGGCTTAAAGACTTGAATTTCTCTACAAATAATTCACAAAACCTTCCATGTTTGTACGAATTTTGAATACTTTGCTGAAACTCACTATGTATAGTGTTTTCATGTCGGCATCGCCAAAACAAAGGCTTACGGGGAAAGATGGCAGGTTGATAATGCCCACAAATCCGCCTTTGTTATTGAAAATCTGAACGCCCGAATACGTACAAACGTAGATATTTCCTTGTTTATCAATCGCCATTCCATCGGCACTCGATGATTTCCCTTTTCTATCCAAAACCTCAGGCGTAAGGTGTAATTGAGCAAATTTTCTTCCGTTTTTAATCGTTCCATCTTCGTTTACATCATACGCCCAAACGTAGTTTTCTTTCTGACTATTGACAGGAAACCAACTTTCGTCGTCATAGCAGTTATTGATATAAAGCGTTTTGCCATCAGGCGAAAGCAAAATTCCGTTTGGCATAGCAAATTCGTTTGGTTCAACAATTCGCCTGATTTGTCCAGTAGTATTTACATAATAAACTCCACGACCCGGTTGAAATTTCTTAGCTTCCATCGTAAACTGAGGGTCGGTGAAATAAAAACCTCCTTTTGAGTCAGTAATTACATCGTTTGGTCCATCAACTGGTTTTCCTTCAAATTTATCGGCAATTACTCTTACAACTTCGCCTTTTGTAGTCATTTCTACAACCCTATGCCCCATCATATCGCAAACCAAAAGATTTCCGTTTTTGTAAGGATATAAACCATTGGTTTGCATTTTCCCTTGACTAATATTGCGATAAGTGCCGCTTGGGTCGAGTTCAATAGTTGAGCTTTTGGCTGGACTTGCCCCAAAGGCTGCATCAAAAAACATATTCGAAAAATAAACTTTTCCATTCAACCATTTTGGTCCTTCACTGAAATTCAATTCGGGTTTGGTTTTCTTTCCATCTACCAATAATTCTACCTTAGCATTTTCGGGAATGATGGCATGGTATGCTGCCAAACTTGCTTTTTGCTTTTCGAGATAATCAGGTCTGGCAGGCCAAAATATATCCAATACATCACAGCCCGATTCGCCGATTTTAGCCGCATGAACCATATTGCTGGCAAGCCTTACGACATCGCCTTTTTTCATAGATTTCTGTTTGTCCAGAACCGTTTCTTCGCAGCTTCCACGCATAATCAACATCGTTTGTTCTTCGGGATGAATGTGTTGCGGAAAATTTGCATTGGGTTCCATCGAAATAAAACTCAACTGAGAGTTACGTCCCGAAATCAGCCTTGTAAATGCCCCATCTGCCAATTTTGTGAGTTGAATATCATATAAATCATAAACCTTGTTGGGCAAAATATTGAGTTGCTGAATGGTCTTAATATCTTCAACTGTTGTAGGAAGGTTTTTCACACCTGCTTTTTGTAGATAATCTAACCGAATTGGGCTGTAAACTTCTATTAATTTTGCACCTTTTGCTCCTGCAACAAACGAAACTTTACTTCCTTTTTCGATGTAAACAAAGTTGGTTACGGGTGTGCCTCCGTGCGTGCCATCGGGGATTTCTCTTGGAATATTCTTCAATTCATACGTTTTCCCATCAATATTCTGCAAAATTTCCCCTTCTTGAATAATAATAAAGACATCCGAAGGCAGCATTTCTTCATCTTTTTTAGAATTAGGTGCAATGGTCAGATTTGCCACCAATTGCCCACTTCCCCAAAACAATTTTGCACTGATTCCCTCTTGTAATTGCAGGCTATCAAGGTTTTTTAAGCTGTAAATTTCTCCCTCGGTAAGATTCGACGGAATTGAGTTCTTTGGTAAATCATCAATCGAACGTACTTTGAGGTTATGCTTCTCAATAAGTTCTTGATTAAGTTTTTGCCAAGCTGTTTCTGGAGTGTTTTTACAAGAGAAAAAACTGAAAATTGCTATCAGAATCAATCCAAAAGGTAATGTTTTACACATTTTTTAACAGGTTAAGGTTGAATTGATAAATAAAAACCTCAAATATGAAATGAGCCATATTTGAGGTTTTTTGTTTCATGAAAATGAAAAATCAAGGCTTAACTCTTGTCAGTTTCATTTCGCCTCTTTCGTTTTTAGTAACGATTTCATTTTCGTTAATAAGTTCGCCAGTGTTATTAATCGTCATTTCATTGAACGAAATACTGTACGAAAATTTCTTACCTTCAACTTTTCCATTATCGATTTTTGTTTCGCCAAATTGTGTTTTCCAAGTACCCGTCAATTTGTCGCCCTCTACTTTGAAAGTGTATTCAATTTCGAAAGTACCGTTTGGTGTTTCACGAGTTCCTTTCCATTTGCCATCAATTGGGTTTTGCGCCAATACAACAATACTGCAAATAATCAGAGTAAAGCTAAGTAGATACTTCATTGTAGATAGAGATTTTAAAGTGAATACAAATAAAATACTATAAAATAATATTATTTGTATATATTCTACCTGTGTAAAAACTTGAAAATAAAGTTTCTAAAAAATTTATATGGGTCTTGTACAGGTTATGACACACCCTATCAATAGGTAGCAACCTTCCGAGGTGAGGAATTAATCCAAAATCCCCGTCGCTGTAGAGAGGTTATTCCGAAAGAACTTGGGGAGTAATTCTCAGAAATTTCACAAAGAGCCAAATTATTGTCTTAGGTTTCCAATTCAGAAAGCAATTTGAATTCACTCTTAAATTTCTGAGTTAACCTTGAAAATATTTTAAAATATTTAAGATATATTTTATGATGATGAGGATTTGGTACTAAAACTTCACTTGGTTTTATGCTATTTGCAGCACTTTCAATGTCTTTAAAAACCCCAAGCTGTGTTAATCCAACTAATGCAGAGCCAAGATTAATATTTTTTACTCCACGATGTATTCTCACTTTTAATCCAAAAATATCTGTAATCATTTCTGACCAGAGGGGAAGGGTTTCTATTGTACCAGTAAGTGAGAGTTCTTTTATGGATCGGTAATTTTCGAGTACTTTACTAATACTCATTAGCTCAAAAATGATTCCTTCAATGGTTGCTCTGGCAAAGTGCTTAGTCTCATGCTTAATGTTGATACCAAAATAAGAGCCACGAGCATTGGAGTCCCAGATGGGCGCTCTTTCACCTAATAAATAGGGAAGAAAAATTAAACCATTGGCCCCAGGAGATACGTGCAAGGCTTCATTAAAAATATTAAACATGGCTTCATCAAACTCAATTCCGCTTTTGAAACTACCAAATTGACGAGCGTACCAGTCCAACACCACCCCACCATTGTTAGTTGGTCCACCTGAAACTATATGCGTTTCATCTAAAATATAATTAAAAAGTCGTTGCTTTTTGTCTTGTATCTGCTCGGTACCGAGTACTCTCACAGCACCGCTTGAGGTGAGTGAAAGCGTAGCTTGGCCATCGCCCAAAACCCCCGAGCCGATGGTTGCCATACAACCATCGGTGCTTCCTAAAATAATTTTTGTATCGGGCGATAACCTCAACGACTTGGCCACCTCAGGAATTATCTTACAACTATCATGATATATTGTAGTAGGCTCAGATAAGTAATTGGGGCTAATTCCAGCAATATCCATTGCCACTTGCTCCCAGCATTTTTTTCTAATATTGAATAATCCTGTTGCTGAAGCCAAGCTGTAATCTATCAGATATTCATTTGTAAATTGGTAAATGACGTATGAATAGGCGTACCTGTAGCTTCATAGATTTTTATACCCAAATCTGATTCCTTGATTTCATCAGCAACCTTTTTTGAACGGTTATCTGCCCAAATCATGGCATTTCCGAGTGGTGTACCTGTTTTATCAATTGGCAACACACTATGCATAGACGAACTAAATACAATGGCCACCACTCTGTTTTTATTATCTACGTACAATTCATTTAACAGACTTTTGAGCATAAAAAGTACCGTAATAAATACTTGCTCAGGATCCTGTTCACTCGAATCGGGCTGTGAATGAAAAGTAGGATACGAACCTTTTTTATAACCTTTTGAATTACCTTCAAAATCAAAAGCGATAATTCTAACCGCTGTAGTACCAATATCAATCGTGACAATAATATCCATACGTTAATGCGCTTTAAAAATTAAGTATTACAACTCAGCTGTTTCTGTTTTTGGTTTCTTTCTAAAAAAACTGGGAATATTACCAGTCAATTTTTTAAAGGTCGAAGAAAAATGTTGCGATGAGTAAAAACCCATTTCCATAGCAATATCAGTAAGAGTCATGTTTGTTGCTTTAAGCAGTCGGATCGATTCTGAAATACGAATACTCATTAAATACTGTACAGGTGTAAATCCTGAATAAGACTTGATTTTTTCATTTAAAGCCGTTGTACCTATACCCATCACAGTTGCCATTTCTTCGACAGTCCAGGAATGTGATAAATTTTCACGTAATATTTGGTCAAATTTCTGAAAAGTCTGCGGAAAGGTTCTATTTTGATTTTCTTGTTGATTCAATTGTCGTGTCACATAAATTATCAGTTTATCAATCAAATGATTAACAACGGCTTTGTAGCCAATTTCGCCCGTGAATAATTCATGTTCTAATTTTTTAAAAATTCCACTGATAGCCTTAAAATTTTGAATTTCAGATTTTTTATTAAGCAAAAGCATCTTACCAATGAGGTACTGCTCACTTTCTGAAATACCACTCCAAGTGCCTAATGTCAACTTGTTCTCTGCTTCAAATTCTGGATCAATTGTAAGCGAATAGAAAGTCCCATTATCAAACATACCGATTTGGCTTCCAAACAGTTGTTTTGGATAAATAACCAGCAAATCGTTGGGATATACCGTAATTTTTTTTCCTTCCAAAATCCATTCAAATTTCCCTTCAAGCATAAATATAAACCTTAAACCTTCATTTTCGGACATCTCTAACGAAGTCTGCACTGATTGAATTTTCCTCTTAGAAAACTCAATGACATGCTGAAAAGGTTTCAATTTTTCAGAATTTTCACCAGTTAATATAAATGTCTTCAATCGTTTTTTACTTTTAAAAGAGTAAAATAATTACATTTTATATTTAAAAATTACAAACTATACCACTGTTGCAATTTGGAAGTTTGACCAATCTTTAGTTTGTAGTTTTGCAAACAATATAATTGTGTCAAATCTACACGGTTATATTGAAAATCAAAGAATTTTTGTTTATTTTTTTATACTAATTTATTAACAACCCTACAATCATGAAACCCAAAATTCCTTCTAAATTATTGCTATTGACCTTGTGGTTACTATCAAGTGTAGTAATTGCCCAAAAAATCACTGGGAAAATTTCATCTAAAAATGATGGAAAAGAAATGCCTGGGGTTTCGATACAAGTAAAGGGTACAACCAATGGTACAACCTCTGATGCTCAGGGTAATTATAGCATAAATGCACCCCAGAATTCAACCTTGGTGTTCAGTTTTATAGGACAAATTACACAAGAAATAAAGGTTGTTAATCAGGCCATTATCAATGTTGTGTTAGAAGAAGATGCCACCAGCCTCAACGAAGTAGTGGTAACGGCATTAGGTATTAAAAAAGAGTCTAAGCGATTAGGATATGCCGCCGAAACAGTGAGAGTAGATGAAATTCAGAAAAACAGAACCATCAATGTAATGACCTCGATGGAAGGCAAAATTGCTGGTTTAGACATTACACCTCCTTCATCTGGCGCTGGTTCGAGTACAAAAATTCGTCTGCGTGGACAATCTGCTTTTGCAGGAGCCAACAATTCACCACTTATCGTAATCAACGGCCTGCCCATGGATCAAGGTGCACGAGGTGCCAATGGAAACAACTCTATAGATTTAGGGGACAATATGCAACAAATCAATCCAGATGATATTGAAAACATGACAGTGCTTAAGGGTGCAACTGCTGCCGCCATTTATGGTTCAAGGGCGGCTAATGGTGCAATTATCATTACCACCAAAAGTGGAAGCATCAACAAAGGTCTTGGTATTGAATACACCTCCAATTATGTTTCAGACGAAGTGCTTGATTTATCAGAATTCCAGATGGAATACGGACAAGGTCAAGCTGGGAAAAGGCCAGCCAATCAGGGGCAGGCAGTTACTACTGGACAATTTGGCTGGGGTGAAAAATACGATGGCATTCCAACTGTACAATTTGATGGTGAATTGCGCCCTTATTCACCCAACCCAACTCGTATTAAGGATTTTTATAGAAATGGACGGGCTACCACTAACACTATTGCCCTTTCGGGTGGCAATGGTAAAGGGGGATTCCGGCTCTCATTTTCAAACCAAGAAGCCCTGGGGATTACCCCCAACAATACTTATTACAAAAAGATTTTTAACGCTGGTATCAATCAAAACATCAACGATAAAATAAACGTATCTTTTAATATCAACTATACCAATGAAAATAATAACAATCCACCACAAGTAGGTGTACAAGGTATAGGGACTCCCAACTTTTTATATCGGTTATCTAACACCATTGGATTAGAAGCATTAAAGCAAAGCGCAGTAGCGCCAAATGGAACAGAAAGACAAACTTCTGGATTCCAGACTACGCTTATTAATCCCTATTATATCATGGACAGACAGTTTATTCGGGATAAAAGAGACCGATTCTTAGGTACCGCAACTGTTCGATATGATATATTCAAGTGGCTTTATTTGCAAGGACGAGTTAATATGGATTATGGGGTTACTCTCTTTGAGCAAAATACGCCAACTGGTGTGGGTACATCTACCCTGCTGAATGGTGCCGGTACAGGTTACAATGGTAGTTATGGTGTAAATACAGGAAATAACCGCCAAATGAATATGGATTTTTTATTGGGTGCAAGTAAAGAATTCAGCGATTTCTCAGCCGATTTAAGTCTTGGTGGCAACATCTTCACCATTAGAAACAACACCTTTAATCAAAGCGTTACAGATTTCACTGTAAAAGATCTTTATTCAATTGAAAACGGTATTACCAAGTCGCAATCATATGGTATTTACAGAGAGCAAGTAAACTCAATTTATGGATTTGCTGAATTTGGATACAAAGACATGGTATTTGTGAATCTAACAGGTCGTAATGATTGGTTTTCGGTACTGAATCCTGCTCAAAACAGTTCGTTTTATCCTTCTGTAAGTGGTAGTTTTATTTTTTCAGAAGTGCTAAGGGATGTCTCTTGGCTCAATTATGGAAAGTTACGAGCATCTTATGCAGATGTAGGTAGTGTAAATGGAATTGGTGCGTTCACTGGTTTATTGACGTATGGAATTTTACAAAACCCTTTCAATGGGTTATCGCTTGGTCAAATAAACAATGGCAATAGCCCCAATCCTTTATTAAGACCATTTAATGTAAGTGAAAAAGAAATAGGAATCGAACTGAAGCTATTTAAGAGCAGGGTTAATGTAGATCTGGCTGTGTATGATAAACAAACCAGAAATCAAATTCTAACAGTTGAAATATCAAATACTTCGGGTTATTCGGGAACTCCTCTCAATTTAGGTTCACTTCAAAACCGAGGTGTTGAGTTTATGATTGATTTAACTCCTATCAAAAAATCAAATTTTGTTTGGAGAAGTTCATTTAATACCGCTATTAACAACACCAAAGTATTAGCTTTAGCACCGGGTACAAATCGCTTAATTGTGAGTTCATTTGGAGGTAACGAGTTCATTGGTTCGCTCGTATATGAAGTTGGTCAACCGCTAAATCAACTCGCTGCAAAAACCTATTTAACAAATGCAAAAGGCGAAATCGTACTTCAAAACAATGGCCGTTTGCAGGCGAGTACTGGGGCAGATGTACTCTTCGGTAGTGCCCTGCCAAAGTTTACAGGAGGATGGAACAACACTTTCAGCTACAAAAATCTGAGCTTGCTTGTACACATGGACTATAAAGCCGGTGGAAAAGTAATATCATCAACGGCTCTTAATGGCTTGCGTCAAGGGCATACCAAAGCCTCACTTGTTGGACGAGAAGGGGGCGTAGTATTTCCTGGTGTATTAGCTGACGGCCAGAAAAACACCACAGCTGTTGACCCTCAGCTTTTCTATACTGATTACCGAAATTTACAAATTGCTGACCCATTCATTTTCAAATCTGACTTTATCAAGTTGCGTAATATCACAATCACGTATGATATGACAAACCTTGTTGGTTCAAAAGCAAAATTTGTAAAAGGTTTGACCTTATCCGCAACATGTCGAAATGTTCTCATTATCAAAAAATACATTGATGACCTGGACCCAGAAGCTTTTGCCTCATCTGGTGATTTCAGAACGGGTTATGAGCAAACTTCACTCCCAACTACTCGTTCTTATGGCTTAAATCTAAACGTCAAATTTTAATGCACATCTAACAATGAAAAAGATAATAACATATTTTTTCGCCTGCACATTATTAGTAATGGCTACAAGTTGCGACGAAGGTTTTGTAGAACTTAACACCAATCCCTTTGCCATCAATGACATTAACCAAGGATTGTTGTTCTCGAATGCCCAACGCCTTACTCATGCAGGTTCTTGGGAAGGCGAACAGACTGTGGTTCAGCAATTTGTTAATGCTTACAACACAGGGGCTACTGCCGGGTTTAATTTTAATGAAGATAACAACAACTTTAATGTGCCTCGTTGGAATGATTCTTACAACAACTCCAATAAATTACTTACTCAAATCATTCATCTTAGCAAATCTGATGCAACCAAGAGCAATTTGTACAATATGGCAAGAATCTGGAAAGCGTATGTTTTTATGGGTTTGGTAGATACTTATGGAGATGTGCCTTATTCAGAAGCAGGCAAGGCCTATTTAGAAGCCATATTTTATCCAAAATACGACAAAGATGAGGTCATTTATGAAGATCTCTACAATGAAATTAAAAATGCAACTGCAGCCTTAGATGGAACAAAAGACCTTGTAAAAGAAGATATGTTTTTTGGAACTTCGGCTTCTGCAGCGATTCAAGTAGGTAAGTGGAAAAAATTAGGTAATTCCCTGTTATTGCGCTTGGGTATGCGATACTCTAAATTGGATGAAGCAAAAGCAAAAAAGATAGTACAAGAAGCTTTTTCGGGCGGAGTAATTGACTCCAATGCCGATAATGTGTTTATTCAATACAATGCCATTTATGTAAACCCACTCAATGCAGGGCCCCGAGGAACAAATCCTTATTTTTATTATTTGGCGGAGCCATTTGTAAATCAATTGAAATCAACAGCCGACCCTCGCATGAAATACATTTCGGGTAAATATTCAGACCCAAATCAAGTTTTGGCTTTAACCCCTGACACCACGGCTGCTAATCAGTTCGGTTTTCCAATAGGCTATGACCAAACAAGTATATTAAAATATCCTGATTATAGAGGCACTAAAGGCACAGGGCAAAACTACTCACAGCTTAATTATACTGTATTCGGTAGTGCTATCGCCCCCATCTTCTACATTACCAATGCCCAAACCAAATTGCTACTGGCCGAAGCTGCTCATCGGGGTTGGCTAACAGGTGGTCTAACTGCCAAAGAATACTATGATGCTGGCGTTAAAGCATCAATGGATGAGTATTCTCAATATCCTACTGCGCCCAATCCAGCCATTACGGCTGCTGCTCAAAATGCTTTTTTGAGTCGTGCGGCTGTGGCATTTTCTACCGATAAGGCCTTAGAAAAAATAAATACCCAATATTGGATAGCCAGTTTGGGAAATGGTGGAGAATCATTTGCAAATTTCAGGCGAAGCGGTTTCCCCACTCTTCAGCCAAACAAGTATAACAATAATCTTCAAGGTGGTTTTACAAGGCGATTTGCTTACCCAAATGAAGAAAATTCAAGAAATAACAAGAATTATCAAGAAGCCGTGACAAGCATTGGTGCAGATAACTTAACTACTAAAGTTTTCTGGGATAAATAATCGTACTTTTGTTTCATAGTATAAATAAGGCTATCAGTTTTGGTAGCCCTTTATTTTTTGGTACTCCCACAAATGTCATGCTGAAAGTATCTACCTTTAGCCCAAACCAACCTCAATAGACCGCATAAGTTAGGTGTTTACAGCTTGACATTTAGATGACTATCAAAATCACGATTCGACGATTCGATATTCAAATATCTCATAATCAAATAGTTATATAAAACCTTCGGATTTAGCAGGCTATTTTATGCATTTATTTGAAAGATTTGGTTCTTCGTTGATTTATACGGGACGAAGGTTGCCTTAGTTCCACTACGGTAGTTCCACTATGGACGATACACAGGCAACGGCATCCGCCATTGTCCGTGTAACCTCTGGGACGCATAGTCTGGGACGCACAGTCGGACAATTGCCGTATAAGTTATAGTTGAACCAAAGATTTTTATCAATTTTCTGATGCTTTCTGTGTTCGATTTGACACTGTTTTTTAAAGTTTCATTAAGCTCTTTATACAATAACCAATTACCAGTATCTACCTAACACCAGCAAAATTCAACTTAGATGCCACATTTGATTGTCCCAAATTGGTAAAAAAGCAATCACTTATTAAACAAAGTACCTTAATTTTTAAACCTAACTTCTAAAATGAAAAAAATACTATTTCTGGTGGTTTTAATCACAAGCCAAATCAAAGCCCAGCAGATTTCTAAAGACTACTTAACACACCTTACCAGAGAGTGGAAAGGTGAACGATTTGCTGATGGTCGTCCGAAAGTTTCAGATGCCATCTTGAACCGAATGAAAAAGGTGACACTTGAAGAGGCATGGGCTGTTTTGCGTAATAAAAATTACCGTCATCAATATGAAGGTAATTGGCAAACCATCAATCCCGACAGTGTTTTGGTTGGTAGGGCTGTTACCGCCATTTTCATGCCCGGAAGGCCCGATATCCAAACTGCTATTGACGAAAAAGGCACCAAACAAGACGGTCGCTTAAAGGCCCAAAACACTTGGGTAGTTGAAACTCTTGTAAAAAGGGATGTTTATGTAGTAGATCAGTTTAATGCGTATGAAGATGGCCCTACTATTGGCGACAATCTTGGAAACGCCATTTTTAATCGAACTGGAAACGGAATTGTGTATGAAGGCGCTATTAGAGATTTGAATGGACTAAAAGAAATTGGTGGATTTACGTCATTTTTTAGGAGTTACCATCCAAGCCACCACCTAAACTCACCCAATGCACCCGGGGGGTTAAACACTACTTTGGTAGGAATAAATCAACCAACCAAAATCGGGAATGCGACCTGTATGCCCGGCGATGTAGTGCTTGGACGTGAGGGGGGAGTTATATTCATTCCTCCTCATTTGGCAGAAGACGTTGTAAAATCATCGGAAGTAGTAAGGCTTAGGGATAAATTTAGTCATCAACGCTTGAAAGAAGGAAAATACACAACTGGGCAAATTGACACTCGATGGTCTGCTGATATAGAAAAAGATTTTTCGCAATGGCTCAAAGACCATATCAACGAATTGCCAGTAGCGCCAGAGCAAATACAAGAAATATTGAAAGAAAGAACATGGTAAAACCAAACGAAAAACAAACTTTTCGACCAAAGACCTTAAACCTAAAATAAACAAGTGAATAGAAGAAACTTTTTCCAAAAAGCAGCAATCGGCTCTGCTTTGGCTACCGCTCCATTATTTAGTTTTGGAAGTGAGTACGAAAAAGCCATAAACAGAACACCCAAAAGTTCGGCTCCTTCGGACCTAAAAATAACCGATATAAAAGCGGGCTATATTAGAGGTGGTCATAGCCTATTTGTTAAAATATATACAAACCAAGACATTGTTGGTCATGGCGAAGGCGTAGATGCTACGCCAGGCACTTATCATCTTGTCAAAAACATGGGGCGTAGAATTCAAGGTCAAAATCCCTTAAATGTAAATCGCCTTTTTGAGAGTATCCGTAAATCTGGTTTTTTTGAGGGTGCTCAATCAGGTATGTTTGTTTCGGTACTTACTGCCATCGAGACGGCCCTTTGGGATGTGGCAGGTAAAGCACTTGGCCTGCCCGTTTATCAACTTTTGGGTGGAAAATTTAGGGACTCAGTCAGGGTTTATATGGACACTGCACTTTACCAAAACCAATTGCCCAAACCCGAAGATTTTGCAAAAGCTGCCCGAGAAGCTGTAAATATGGGTTTTAATGCTGTAAAATTTGACTTAGACCAAGCCAATGACCCTAATAAATATGACCGCTTTAACTGGACTGCAAGTAATGCCGAACTTCAACGGATGTATGACCAAATGGCTGCGGCAAGAAAAGAAGTAGGCCCCAATATTGACATTTGTGCAGATATGCACGGACGTTATGATGCCATCACAGGCGAGCGTGTAGCAAAAATGCTTGAACCATTAAATTTGATGTGGCTCGAAGAGCCCATACCAGCCGAAAATACAGATGCCTATAAAAAGATTACCCAATCTACTACTACTCCAATTTGTGCAGGTGAAAACCATTATTTAGCTTACGGTTTTAGACCGTTGCTCGAAGATGGTGCCGTTGATATTATTATGCCAGACTTACAAAAATGTGGCGGTTTGGGCGAAGGACAGCGCATAGCTAACTTAGCCAACCTCTATTATGTGCCGTTTGCTCCACACATGGTAGCATCTTATTTGGGTGCAATGGCTTGTGCACACGTTTGTGCGTCGGTACCAAATTTTATGATTATGGAATGGCAGATTTATTTTCACAAAGACCCTATGTTTAAGGAAATCGTAAAGTTTCAAGGCGAAATGGTTGAAAAAAACGGCTTTATTAAAGTTCGAGATGTGCCGGGCATTGGTGTTGAAATCAACGAAGAAGGCATGAAAAAATATGCCACACCGGGTGTTCCATTTTTTGAGTAACAAACTACCAATTTGTGCGTTACTCAACTCAATTATTCCGATTCTCCCTGACATCTATCGGAATTTAAAATAGAACTGACTTATAGAATGCGACAGAACATATTGGAACATTTTCTGAAACTTTTCCTTAGCGAAGGGTCGGTTCGCCGATTCGATTGCAAACCCTTCGCTAAGGAAAAGTTTATTCTATAAAGATATGTCGCACTCTATATTTCTTCAAAGTGTCATATTTGCGGCGGACCCGTTGGCGGTTCGTCGCCTTCAAATACATAGCTTCAAACTGAGAAGCATTTGACATAGCCCAAAAGATACTTTCAAAACTGCGCTATCCCAACCAAATTATATAAAAGCTTTTTTAGATTTGCTTTGCTTGACTTGTGCAGAAAAATCTGTAGATTCGAACCACCTTTCGCTTTTACAGACAAACAACTTCCACATGAAAAAGTATCCTTCGCTTTTTAGTTTGGCAATAATAATGTGTTTGTTATGGGGATGCAATAAAAGCCTCAATACCGACTATCCAGTACCCATCCCCGAAACAGCTCTAACAGTAATTGGCAAGTACCAAATCAAAGAAATAAAAGCCCGTTATGGTTCAGAAAAGTATCCTCAGCCTATGGTAGCCGCCTTTGTTTACGTAGTATATGAGTCTGAAAATCAAGTAGGTATGGTGGCACGAATTCACAACCTATACACAGGCGACAGAATTGCTTACTTTATGAAAACTATTGAACTTACAGTATCAGGGGAAAACGAAATCACTATCAATCAGTTTGGCCGCAGAGTTGGACTGTACAATAATGGTAAATTAGAATTTGCAGGAACAGACGAGGATGGATTTAGTATCAAAATTTCTGGCGATAAAACTTAATGTTCCATGAGATTATTACTTGTTTTTACATTAGTTGTTGGCCTTTTGGGTTGCCAACTCGCTGTCAATACCGATGTACAACCAGTTGATAATCAATTGGCTATAAAAGTATCTGGTCGTTATACTATTACTGATTTATCTTCAAATAGTCAGGGAGTACTAATTCCTAAACCAGACTTTACTGCTTCGGTTACTGTGGTAGCCATTGCCAATTACAAGGCCAATATGACTGTCTTTGTTTCTCAAAATGGTATTCGTTTTGCTACTTTTTACTTGGGTGGTTTTGAGCTATCCGAAGGTAACAACGAAACAATTGACTTTACACAGGGTAGTCTGAATGCAGGGTCAGCTACCAAAACAAAAATCAATATCTTTGGCCTCGACCAAAACAATAACCTTGTGCGTTTTTCAGGAATAAAGCAGTTATGACAACCAAAACGCTACGCATTTTGTCCTCTTTTGGGTTATCCAATCAAAATTCTTCAATTCAATTCATTTTTATTTTGTTATTTCATACACACTTCTGGTAATTTTTTATCTAAAATTGCTATTCGTCAATTTCATCCTATTTTTGTGCATTTTCTAACCCTATTGCCGTAATCAAGTACCAATGAGTAAATCTCGAGACGAAGCCCTTCACGATCGCTTAGAAGTTGATGGCATGTATCAAAACTGGTTTCTGGAATATGCCTCTTATGTGATATTGGAGCGAGCCGTACCTGCCGTAGAAGACGGCATGAAACCTGTGCAACGCCGTATTTTACACGCTCTTAAAGAAATGGACGATGGGCGGTTCAACAAAGTTGCTAATTTGATTGGGGCTACCATGCAATATCACCCACATGGCGATGCTTCTATTGGCGAAGCCGTTGTAGGAATCGGGCAAAAAAATCTTTTGTTTGATATGCAAGGCAATTGGGGCGATATTCGTACTGGCGATGGAGCAGCAGCAGCTCGTTATATTGAAGTACGCCTTTCTACTTTTGCCAAAGAAGTCCTTTTTAATGCCGATACCACCGAGTGGCAGTTATCGTATGATGGGCGCAAGAAAGAACCCGTTACCTTGCCTGCCAAGTTTCCGCTACTCCTTGCCGCTGGTGTAGAGGGTATTGCGGTTGGATTAGCTACTAAAATTTTGCCACACAACTTTTGCGAATTGATTGAGAACTACAATGACGGGCATAGAGGAGGCAAGGTACGCATTAGGGCAAAAATTGAAGAGTTTGACAAGAAAACACTCATTATTAGAGAAATACCATTTAGCACCACCACCACCACAGTAAAAGATTCTATCATAAAAGCCAACGACGACGGCAAAATAAAAATAAAGAAGGTTGAAGACCTTACCTCCAAAGAAGTAGAAATTTGGGTGCATTTGGCACCAGGCGTATCGCCCGACATCACCATTGATGCCCTTTATGCCTTTACCGATTGTGAGGTTTCTATTTCGCCCAATGCTTGTGTTATTGTAGATGAAAAACCACATTTTGTAAAAGTCCAAGATATCCTTCGCATCAATACCCATCAGACAGTCAGGCTATTAGAGCGAGAATTAGAGATTCGACGAGATGAGTTGATGGAAAAACTATTGTTTAATTCACTCGAAAAAATCTTCATTGAAAACCGGATTTATCGCCAAATTGAAGAATGCGAGACTTTTGAGCTGGTGATTCAAACTGTAGATAATGGATTAGAACCTTACAAAGCACAGCTTTATCGAGCCATCACGCAAGACGATATCTTGAAGTTGTTAGAAATAAGAATTAAACGGATATCTAAATACGATAGCTTCAAGGCCGATGAATTAATGAAACGCTTAGAAGATGAACTGAAAGAAGTTCTTGATAACTTGGCCAACTTGATTCGGTTTGCTATCCAATACTACAAAGACCTCCTCAAAAAATACGGCAAGGGGCGAGAACGCAAAACAGAACTTAAAAACTTCAATACGATTTCGGCCAATATTGTAGCAGCAGCCAACCAAAAATTGTATGTTGACCGTGAAGGTGGTTTTATTGGTTTTGGACTAAAAAAAGAAGAGTTCGTCAGTGATTGTTCTGACATTGACGACATTATTGTGTTTAGGAAGGATGGAAAATGTGTAGTCACCAAAATTCAAGACAAGGTTTTTGTTGGTAAAGACATTCTTTATTGTGCTGTTTTCAAGAAAAATGATGATCGAAAAGTCTATAATCTTGTCTATTTTGATGGCAAAACGGGTATTAGCTATGCCAAGCGGTTTAAGGTAACGGCTGTTACCCGTGACCGTGAATATGACCTTACACAAGGCAATAGTAAGTCAAAACTTTTGTACTTTTCGGCGAATGACAATGGCGAAGCCGAAATAATTCAGGTAAATTTGACCTCAACCAGTACGGCCAAAGTCAAACAATTTGAGTTTGATTTTGCTTCGCTGACCATCAAAAACCGTGAGGCCATGGGAAACATTTTGACAAAATTTCCCATTCGCAAAATCGCCTTAAAGTCCGCTGGAGTATCAACGCTTGGCGGGGTTGACATTTGGTACAACGAAACTTTGGGGAGGCTCAACCGAGACGAGCGGGGGCGTTATTTGGGTAATTTTGGCCCCAAAGACAGTATTTTGGTCATTTATAAAGATGGCACTTATGAACTAACCAGTTTTGAATTGACCAACCGCTACGAGCATGAAAAAATTGCACTCCTGACTAAGTTTATTCCGAGTGGTATAATTTCTGCGATTCATTATGATGGTGAGTCTAAACTACATTACGTTAAGCGTTTCCGAATTGAGACCACCACAATAGACAAACGATTCTTGTTCATAAGCGAAGCCAAAGGCTCAAAACTTTTGACCGTATCTGTTGATGTTTTTCCACGGATTGAATTAAAAACAAAAAAATCTGAAAAAGAGCCAATCCAAACAGAAGAATTAAACGTTGATGAGTTAGTAGAGGTACGGGGTTGGAAAGCAAGTGGCAACAAACTGACCAGTTACAAAGTTCAGTCTATCAAGCTGCTCACCCCTCGGTTGGTTGAAGTTGCACCACCCGAAGAAGCCCCTGAAACTTCTGAGGAAGACAATTCAGACGAAGAAGGTGATAAATACGTTACCCAATTAGGTATTTTTGAATAGCGAAACTACTTGCAACTCAAAAGCATCATCGGCATCAAACAGCGTCGAACGCTGGTTCTTTGGGTTCCTTTTTTCAAAAAGGTAATCAAAGGAGCATTGTATGCCTCAACTGCTACTTTATTGGTTATCTTAGCCTGCAATAGTTGGATTACCTATTCATCAAAATCAACCAACTATTTCTTAATCAAAGATTTACCTTCTAATGATGTGGCTTTGGTGCTGGGTACAAGCAAATCGTTGCCCAACGGAAAAGAAAACCTTTTTTTTCGGTATCGAATGGAAGCCGCCGCACGACTTTACAGAGAAGGTAAAGTAAAGTATCTGATTTTGAGTGGCAACAACGATTCAGAATATTACAATGAACCTAACGACATGAAGCGTTACTTACTCCGAATGGGTGTACCCAGCGAGGCAATGATGCTCGACTACGCTGGTTTCAGAACATACGATTCGATACTTAGATGCAAAGAAGTATTTAAACAACAACGCTTTACGATTGTGTCACAAGGTTTTCATAATGCTCGTGCCTTATTTTTGGCAAAGCATTACAACCTAAATGCCGTTGCTTTTGCGGCGCAAGATGCCCCCGAAGTTTATTCTCTTAAAACATTGATCAGAGAATACTTAGCCCGCCCACGTGCAATGCTTGATGTGTATATACTTACACCGCCTACATCGTCACTCAACCAAGAGATAAAACCCTCACGTTCAAAAATTTAAACAGTCTTGATGCGTCAAAGATAGCGGTTGAAGCCCGCACTGATATTCATCGATGCAGGCATGATCTTGCGTTTGTGTGGCTTTCACTCAAAAATTTTACCTAATTGTTGATACTGAACATAAAGGCTATTTACTAAATGCTGAACGTATGAAGTTTGCGGATTTTGCAAGATTTGTTGAGGTGTTCCCATTTGTACCAGTTCACCATGTTGCATCACCCCTACCCGATGCGCCAAGGTAAAAGCATCTAACAAATCATGGGTTACAAACAAGATGCTGGTTTGCTCAGAGGCGTTTAATTGGAGTAAAAAATCTTTTAGTTTCTGTTTGTTCAAGGTGTCTAACTGGCTAAATGGCTCGTCCAAAAGGAGCAATAAGGGTTCATCGGCCAATGCCTTGGCTATGGCAGCACGCTGCTTTTCGCCACCAGACACCTCTTTGGGTAAACGATGCTGAATAGCCGTTAAGCCACATAATGATAAAAGTCCGTCGGTTCGCTTTTGTTGATAGCTGTGTTCGGCATTGCGTAGCGCATACGCAATATTTTCACGAAGCGAAATATTTGGAAATAATTGAAAATCTTGGGCTACCAACCTAATTTCTGGATGTCCTTTAACCAGATATTGAGCAAAAAACCTAAGGTTCTTCCCCTCTAATTGAATTGTACCTGCATCGGGTTCTATTAAGCATGACAACATGCGGAGCAAGGTAGTTTTACCAGAACCACTCTCCCCAACCAACGAAATAATTTCACCTGCTTTTAACAAAAAACTAACT
>JBGAVQ010000345.1:0-5429 GCA_044228045.1 Spirosomataceae bacterium | reverse complement strand
AATTTTTATGTTGTGGTGCAGTAAATTTTGATAATCTCGTTGAAAATTGTCGGTGTGTAAAAACAAAAATACTCGACCGCCTGTTTGGTTTCCAACCCTACTTTTTTGTGTATCATTAGCGGCTTTTGCCAGTAAAAGACAACACCCAGTTGAACCCGGTGGGGCTATCAAAACCCAACGTTTTGTTTCACTCAAAACAGTATCTTCAATGAGTGTAAAATGCAGCTTTTGGGTATAAAACGCAATGGCATCATCGTAATTATCTACCACTAAGGCAATATGGGCAATGTGTTGTTTCATTGTATTTGATTACTGCAATTTACTGACTTTCAGGTTTTTGTTCTCAATTTTTGATAATTCTTTGAGCCTGCCTTTTACAAACCAGATGTCTAATTCTTCGAGCTTGGCAGAAGGCAAAATAGGCTCATAATTGATGTAATCTTGAAACCGTATCCCACCTTTTTCTTGCGGATTGATAGCCTGTCGGAATCTCATGCCACCGCCGTCAACATGAAACAGATAGGCGAAATAATCCAGTGTGTAGTCTTTTCGGTGAATCCAATATATAAATTCATCGTCGAAGTCTTTGCCACCGCCTTCTTTTTTGAAGGTAATTTTTAGCTTGAAATAGGGCTGTTGGTTAATTTGAACTTCTCCTAAGTATTGCTTGATGACCGAAGCGTCGTTGAGCGGTTGTGGCAATAAGGCAAAATAAGCAATGGAATTAACTGAATTTCGATATTTGGTGAGCATCGAGTCTGGCACGTTGGCCTTTTGACCATTTAAGTAACGAACCGTTGTTTCATTGGTTACTACATCGAGCGTTTTGTTTCCTGTCGAATCTTTAAAACTACGTTCGTAGCGATACTTGCCACCGTTTCGTTCAATCAAATAATGTTTGTCACGAAAGTCAAATTCGGCAACAAATTGCTCAAAATTTTTGCCACCATGACGAGTAATGGCTCCGTCTATTACAGTTTGGGCAAATTGATTGGGGTCTTGATGCGTACAACTAAATAGCCAGCTAAGAAGTGAAAACGATAAAATTTTCCAAAATTTCATACTGTTACGGATTGAGGGGTGATATTGTTGCCCGAAATTTAACATATTTGCTTTATGATTGATTCTTGACCACATACGACGACTTTTCAAATGATAAAAAATGGAGATTTATTAGTAGCCGAGCCGTTTTTGGGGGACTCAAACTTTGAGCGTAGTGTTGTGCTTATTTGTGAACATGACCCAAGCGGAACATTCGGCTTGGTACTCAACCAAACAACACAATTGCAGTTGGCCGATGTGATTGACGACAGTGTTTATCCAGACATTCCACTGTTTGTTGGTGGCCCAGTGGCGAAAAATACGCTTCATTTTGTACATCGTAGGCCTGATTTGATTGACCGCTCTACCAAAGTAGTAGATGACTTGTATTGGGGTGGCGACTTTGAGCAAGTAAAACGAATGCTCAATGTAGGTAGCTTGCGGGCAGACGATGCTCGGTTTTTTATTGGGTATTCGGGGTGGAGTGCTGGGCAATTAGATAAAGAATTAAAACAAAATGCTTGGATTGTAACTCGTACATCGGCTGATTTGATATTGAATAGTCCCGTTAAACAGCTCTGGCGCAGTGTGTTGCGTGAAATGGGGGGCGAATACAAAGTGATGTCTCATTACCCAACAGACCCAAGTCTTAATTAGTACACTTACACCCTCGATAAAATCTGTGATTTGTGGGCGTCAAGTTTCAAGAAAATAAACAATAAGATAGAGAAAGCCCAAAGTGACGACCCTCCATAACTAAAAAAAGGCAAAGGGATACCGATAACAGGCATTAGGCCGATGGTCATGCCGATATTGACCATGAAGTGAAAGAAAATAATGGAAGCCACCGAGTATCCATAAATTCGGGCAAAGCGATTTCGCTGTTGGTCTGCCAAATAAAGGATACGCAGTATTAGCCCAACTAATAGCCCTACCACAATAAGGCTTCCGAAAAAGCCGTGTTCTTCGCCAATGGTACAAAAGATGAAGTCGGTACTTTGCTCAGGCACAAAATCAAATTTGGTTTGCGTACCTTCCAAAAAACCTTTTCCCAACAATCCACCTGAGCCAATGGCAATTTTGGATTGAATCACGTTCCAACCTGCTTTACGAGGGTCTGACGACGGGTCAATCAATACTTTGATGCGGCTTCGTTGGTGAGGTTGTAGTACATTTTCAACCACGAAATCGGTGCCAACCACAATACCCGACATCACTACACAGACCAGCACCAGTGTAATAACATTGCGGCGAGTGCGCTCGTAACGAGGTAAAAACCAGTAAAATCCAAGAGCCAAAACAGCAATTCCAATTGTTACATAGAGTTTGTCAAAAATAAGGGCACATACAAACAAGATAATACCTACTAAGGCTATCAAGGGATAAACACCTGGCAGGCCCTCTCGGTAGAGCATAATCATAAACGCTGCAAACACCAGGGTAGAGCCTGTTTCGTTAGAAACTAAAATCAAGACAGCAGGCAAGCCGATAAAGAGGGCAACATTTACTTGGTCACGAAACTTGGTGAGGTTTACCCCAGGCGAACTCAGGTACTTTGCCAAGGCAAGAGCAGTGGCCATCTTGGCAAATTCGGCTGGCTGAAACGAAAATGATTCAGTGATTTTGAACCACGAGTGAGAACCTTTTATGTTGGATCCAAAAACTAATACGGCAACCAACAGAAAAATAAACAACCCATATATAAAAAAAGCGAAAGTATCGTAAAAGCGATGGTCAACCACTAAAATTACAATAATAAGTATAACCGTAGTGCCTATCCAGATGAGTTGTTTGCCAGCGTTGGCTGTTATATCAAACATGCTGGTATGTGTTTCGGGATTATAGACAGCAGCATAAATATTGATCCATCCCATTAGTACACAGGCAGCGAAAAGAGCCACACATATCCAGTCAATTCTTTCTCGCATTCTGTTGTCTCTTCTTGCCATTAGTTTGGTAATTTTAAGTAGATGAGCATAATTGGTTTATACTATTCAAGTTGATGATGTTGAGTTTAGTATGTTGATTATGAGTACATTGCTGAACCAATCAACAAATACCCAATTACCAGTAACTACTTATAGTTGTTTGCATTTTATTTTCTTTCGCCACCATCTGTCTTCTCTCTTGATGGCATTTTTCGATCTTCTATACCATTTTTCTTTGTTTCATTGCTTTGGGCGATTACTGGCTTTTTAAGCGACGTCGGTTTGACTGTTTTCAGCGAATCTTTTTTAGTGCCAAGTGGCTTGGGCACTTTTATCATATAGTTTTTAGCTCGCATTGACTCTTCTTCGGCTTTTCTATCTACCCTACGTTTGAGGTACATTTCGAGTGTTAAAGTGGCAATACCTGCTGCGGCATTACCACCAAAACCTGCATTGTCAACAAAACAAGCAATGGCAATTTTAGGATTGTCGGCAGGAGCAAAGCAGATAAAGATGGCGTTGTCGTCGCCTCTTTTGTTCTGAGACGTTCCAGTTTTACCAGCTACTTCAATATCAGGTACTTTAGAGTGTGCATACACCGTTCCGGCTCTTACCGCACCTTTCATTCCTTGAATCACAACATCAAAGTGGCGCTCATCAATCCCTACGTAATGTTTTTCTTGAAATTGAGGTAATGGTTTATTGCGTTTGTTGCCTATAGCTTTTACCAAGTGAGGGGTTATATACCAACCTTTATTGGCAATTAAGGCTGATAAATTGGCCAATTTGATAGGGTTTACTAATAGCTCACCCTCGCCTATGCTTAATGAATAAATGTTTGAGAATTTCCAGGTATATTCTCCTTTGTAAATTTTGTTATAGTAATTTACCGTAGGCAAATTGCCCGAGACCTCATAGGGTAAATCAACGCCAAGTTTTTGTCCAAACCCAAATTTCTCTACATAACTATGCCATTTTTCAAGTCCGATAGCCGATTTCTTGAAAAGATTGGATTCGTCGTTATTGTAGATTAGTTTACGAAAAACAAAGTAAAAATATGGGTTACACGAATATTGAATAGCTCCCGAAAGCCCACCAACGCCTGGATGTCCGTGGCATTTCATGGGTGCGCCTGCATGACCAAACACACTTGATGTAGTAATAACCCCTTCTTGTAAACCCACTAATGCCTGAATTGTCTTGAAGGTTGAACCTGGACGGTAGTAGCCCTGTAATGGCCTGTTAATCAGAGGTTTGAAGGGGTCTTTGAGCAGGCGTGAGTAGTTTTTGGCATACTGGCGGCCAGCCAACAGGTTAGGGTCGTAGGTAGGTGACGAAACCATTGCCAAAATCTCACCTGTTTTGGGTTCTATTGCCACCAAACTCCCTACTTTGTTTTGAAATAAGCTCTCGCAATATTTCTGGACATCAATGTCTATGGATGTGTGGAGGTCTTGCCCCGCTATGGCTACGCTGTCTAATGCGCCGTTTTTGTAAGCTCCTTTTTCTACACCATGCACATTGACCATAATGTATTTGACACCACGTTGGCCTCTGAGTTGAGGTTCGTAATACTTTTCAAGGCCACTTTTGCCTATATAGTCACCTTGCCGATAGTATTCTTCCTCCTGATTTTCAAGGGTTTTTTTGTCTATTTCGGCTACATAACCGGCGGCATTTGCTAAGCTTTGGGCTTGGTAGCTTCTAAAAGAACTTCGCTCAAAAGTAAAGCCAGGGTAATCAACCATGCGATCTTGAATTTTGGCAAAATCCTCTACAGAAAGTTGTCGCAAAAATACCGAAGGCTTTATTTTTGAAAATACTTTGGCAGCGGCAGTAAGGCTATCAAACTCAGGGCGGGTTAAACTTAGCAGCTGGCAAAACGAAGCGGTGTCACTAATTTTGACTTTTTTGGGTGTGATGTATAAATCGTAAACTGGTGTATTATAGACAATTAGCTTGCCATAACGATCGTATATTTGCCCACGTGGAGGCACTTGTACTTCTTTGAGAATGGCATTGTTTTCGGCAGCCCATTGTGAGCTATCATCTATTACTTGTAGATAAAAAAGACGAATCAGGAAAACAATGGCTATAAAGCCAAACAGTACCTGAATGGCTAACTTACGGCTCTCATCCATTGGAGCGTTCTTATGTTTTTTAGTTAATTGCTGCTTATTTAAAAATCAATCTGTTTAACCGATTAGGCTTTGGTAATCAACGGGCATGGTATAAACTACTTTTGACACCTTACTTGATAGAACGGCTTGATTCTCAACTACAAAATTCTCTCATTCTAACGTAAATATCAACGCCGAACGATAAAATAAGTGTTTTTTTATTGTACGGTGTAACTAACACGGCTTACCCCCAAGAGATTTTTGTCAGCAATGCCTTGCAACAGAATATGAATTTGGGTTCGTTCGTCGGTATTCCAAAATGTGAAAGAAGCTTTGCCCT
>JBGAVQ010000344.1:0-5482 GCA_044228045.1 Spirosomataceae bacterium | reverse complement strand
CAATTTGGCGTACATTCTGGATTCTGCTTATAATTACGCTATTTGAATTCTTGATAGCCTTTACGCTTCATGCTAAGTATCTCAAAATCACAATCTTTGTGTTGATGACTTTGGTTAAAGCGTTTTATATTGTAGGAGAATTCATGCACTTAAAGCATGAAGTAAAGAGCCTCATCTGGACAATCGTCATCCCTGTCGTATTTGTGGTGTGGCTAATAACAGCCATGATTGTAGAAGGTGGCTACATTGAAATAGCACGCTTATTCTCGTTTTAGTAAATATTGGGCCGTTATTGAAACATCATTCAATAACGGCCCAGTTATGACTTGTTATGAAAAGAGCATCCAGAGTCGGCGCACTGATAGTGATATTAGTGATTCCGACTCTTATTATATTCTTCTTGAAGGGTTTTGGACAGAATCACTTCAAACTGGCGACCTATATTCCCCAAATAGATTCTACGACGGGACAAATATTGGTCAAACAGAAAAAAACATGGTATGGTATTGAACCTGACACCGTGTTTCGAACTATTCCACCGTTCTCGCTTACCGACCAAAACGGCCAGACGATTACATCAAACCTTACCAAAGGAAAAGTCTATGTCGCTAACTTTATTTTTACAAGGTGTACGTCAATATGCCCACGAATGTCGTCTGAACTAACTCGAGTGCAATCTATTTTTGCCAACAATCCAGATGTCCTACTCATTTCGCACTCAATAGATCCAACCTACGATACCCCCGAAATACTGAAAAGCTATGCCAATAAGTATGGTGCTATATCGGGCAAATGGTATTTTCTGACTGGTGATGAGCAGCAAATCTATCAATTAGCTAAAAAAGGATATTTTTTGCCGACGCAAAAAGACGAAGAAAAAACAACCCCAGACGAAACCTTTACGCATAGCGAAAAGTTAATACTGATAGATAAAGAAGGGCATATTAGAGGCTTTTATGACGGTACCGACAAACAAGATGTTGATCGTCTGGTGTTAGAGCTGAGGGTTCTGCTCGAAATTTACAAAACAGAACCACAGTAGAGAGATTTTAAACTTACTCGACGCAATCGTTGATATTTTCCAGATAAATCAATGCTGGTTTTTTTAATAGGTCAAATATGAGTGTTGTACTAACTACCCAAAACGAAAAGCGCAACTTCAATGTTATTAGAATTCTGTCCATTGCGATACCAGTCGCTGTGGCAATTTTATTGGGTATCCGAACCAAAGTTGATTTAGGCGTTTGGACAAAAACACTGCCACACATCAATGCGGTTATCAATTCATTAACAGCTATATTATTGATGGCCGGAAGGGTGTTTATTGTACAAAAAAACAGAAGACTCCACGGCCTCAGCATGAGAGCCGCATTTTTGTTAGGTTCTCTCTTTTTAGTTTCTTATGTATTGTATCATTTATCAAATGAGTCAACAACTTTTGGTGGAGAGGGTACTATTCGATACCTTTATTTTTTTGTATTGATAAGCCACATTCTGTTATCAATCATCGTAGTTCCGTTTGTGTTGTTGGCGATGTACTTTGCCTTAAGCAATCAAATAATAAGGCATAAACATATTGTAAAGTGGACATTCCCTATTTGGCTTTATGTTTCTGTTTCGGGGGTAATTGCTTACTTTATGATAAGTCCGTTTTACACGGCGTAGCAAGAAAAACGAGTGAATGTTTCTTTGAAAATAAAAGATAAAAAAATGAAAAGATGTTTGGTAGTTACCCTATTGGTATTGGTAAGTAATATAACTACCTTTGCTCAGTGTGCTATGTGTCGAGGGCAAATAGAAAGTACATTTAGCAATGGGCGCTATGTCAATGGTTCTGGATTGAATACTGGGATTATTTACTTATTAGTTATACCGTACTTGGCTATTGGCATTGTAAGTTATTTTTGGTATCAAAATAGCAAGAAAGAACTCGCCAAACGGCTGGCCATCAAAAACCGTGTGCGCCAAGCACTCTCCTAAATTGCACCTAACTTTTGTGGTATAGTAAATATTTATTGTAAGCAGGAATTGTAAAGGTCATTTTTAAAAACGCTATCGTACTTCAAACGGTGGCGTTTTTTGTTGTTGAAGAAAAAATATATTTCAATGCAACCTCATTACAACAAATAGCATCTACTTACTGAAAAAACCAAACACCCGTGATGGTTAAAATTCTACCGCTGTTTCAATCAGAAGAACAACTCGTAAGGGGCTGCCAAAAGGAAGACCCAAGAGCGCAGCGGCGTGTCTATGAAAAATATTCATCCAAAATGCTCGGGGTGTGTTATCGTTACGTGCAGGATGATTTTGAGGCCGAAGAAATCATGGTCGAAGGGTTCGTAAAAGTATTTGACCGCATCAATCAGTTTAAACTTGAAGGTAGTTTTGAAGGCTGGATTCGGCGAATAATGGTAAATGAAGCACTTATGTATCTGCGTTCCAAAAAACGAATGGGCTGGGAAGTAGGCTATGACGACGTGCTATACGAACCCAATCCACAGCCATTTAGTACCAATTTGGAGGTTGCCGATTTGATGGCACTTATCGAAAAGCTACCCACAGGCTATCGAACGGTATTCAATTTATACGCCATCGAAGGGTATTCGCACGATGAAATTGCTAAAACACTGGGTATTACTGAAAGTACCTCAAAGTCGCAATTGCACCGAGCCAGAGCATTGTTACAAGAAATGATAAAAAGTGAAAGCCGTCCGTCGTCGCTAACAAGTAGTTGGTAGCGCAAACAGCAAAACGAAGTATTAAGATAGTAAATCACTATCAAGAATCAGTAAAATATTAAGAACTAAAAGAAAGGGCAATGGAAAAAAAACATCCGATTGACCAATTGTTTTCAGAAGGTCTTGGGTCATACGAACGCCGCCCAAGCACCGCCGCTTGGCAAAAGCTAAACGAGCGGCTCGAAAACAAGAAAACCCGTCGCCTCGGTGGCTGGGTTACATACACGATTGCTGCCTCAGTAGCCATTTTACTGCTGGCTGGTTGGTGGTGGTTGGGTAATCAACCTGCTGATACCAGCATGGCATCTACAGCTATGCCAAGTAGCGGCATAATAGCAAAACAACCCAAAGAGGCTATTGAGAAACAAGCCAATGAGGTTATGGCCCAAAATGTCATATTAAAGCCAGCACAGGCTACCCAATTAATAGAACACCAACAGGTAGCTACAGTGAAAACTACATCGAACAATTTGCCCCAAATACAAGAATTGCCCAATACCAAAGAGGTCTCTACGCAAGAATTATTGGCAAGAGAAAACCATCCACAAGTAGTCACTAATGCTGTTGCTGAAGAAAAAATTTCGATCAAACTGCCAGAGCAACAGACTGTGATTGCTCAGGTGATGGCTAAACATGAACCAGAGCAAAATACAACATTGGTCGTGAATATTGGTAGTACAGAGGATTTGTTCACCAATAAAACTATAACTGATGAAAGTTTTACTGACGAAAAGGTAAAAAAGCAGTCGAGAGTAGCTCGTATTTTCAAACAACTAAAAAAAGCCAAAGAAGGCGAACGAGTAGATTGGGATGAAGTAGGATTTGATCCTAACCGACTGGTCGCCAAAGCCGACGAAATAGTTCGTCCTAAAAACAAAAACAACGAAAAATAAAATCATTAAAGCCATGAAAAGTTTATTAATTGCCTGTTTGCTTATTTTTTCTGCCAACGCCTTTGGAGCCTCTGATTCAGACACCAAGCGAGACTCAATTGTTATCAATTTTGGGGATAAAACCCGAATCGTAGTTTACACCGAACGAAAAGAAGATTTCAAGAAACTATTAAATTACGATGTAAATGCCATGCTACGAGACATGGGTGCAAAAATGGACACAGTTACCAAGCAGGGCGAAACTCGTATCTATTTTGACGAACCCAACGGGCGAAAATACCTCAAAGATACAACATTACGAACCCAAAAGGAGGATTATGTGCGAATTGGTATCAGGGGTATTCATATCAAAGATGGCAACGAAGAAGTACACATCAGTACCAAAGGTATCCAAGTAAAGGATGGAAACGAAATCGTTAATATCGGAAAAACTGACGAAGATGATGACAAATCCATAAATAGTTCATCATCATCTGATGAAAGAAAAAGTAGTAAAAACAGATGGAAATTATCTAATTCAGATTTTAAAGTATCACTGGGGCTAAACACTTACCTACGCCCCGATGGGCAATCTTTAAGTAACGAGTACGACCTGCGGCCTTTTGGGTCAAGGTACTTCTCTCTTGCCTTTCGCAAAAAACTAACAATTAGCCAAGGGCAATCAGCAGCATTTAGGCTACTAAGTGGGTTTGAGTTTTCGTGGTACAACTTCATGTTCGACGGCAACAATGTTGCCACCAAAGGGACAACCCAAGTGCAGTTTCCAGAATCGGCGCAATCGCTCGAAAAAAGCAAACTCACCGTAGCATATCTTAACATCCCATTCATGCCTTATGTCGCTTTTCGCAGAGGTGCTATTACGCACATAGGGGCTGGGGCTTATGTTGGCTACCGATTAGATAGCTACACCAAAACCAAATTGGCCGAAACAGGTAAGAAAGAGCGCAATCATAGCAACTTTTATCTCAACGACTTTCGGTATGGACTTATGGCCGAAATCGGATTTAAAGGGGCTCCTGATTTTTTTGTACAATATGATTTGAACGAATTATACCAAAGCGGTAAAGGTCCTCAGTTAAATCCAATTAGCTTCGGAATCCGTTTTTAAGCATCTTCCACCCCACATAAAAAAACAGACGAAAAAACTTTCGTCTGTTTTTTATTGATTAATAGGCAAAACTCAAACAGGGATACAGGAACTATTTTTACTCAAAATCTATTATTTATCGAATACACAACTTTTTTTTTCAAGACTATTTTGAGATTAGCAATAAACCACTTACTTTTGTGCCTCCAAAATAGCCAGTAGGCAAAAACGTTCTTTAAATATTGCATTGGGGATATACCAGAGTGGCCAAATGGGGCAGACTGTAAATCTGCTGACGTACGTCTTCGGTGGTTCGAATCCATCTGTCCCCACTATCTGATTTCGGATTTTTCGATTTCAGATTTCGGATTAGTATTAATAATCCGCATTCTGCAATCATAAATCAATCAGCGGGAGTAGCTCATTTGGTAGAGCGATAGCCTTCCAAGCTATAGGTGGCGGGTTCGAGCCCCGTCTCCCGCTCCAATCCAGTTCTCCGTTTTCAGTAAATAGTTTTAGTTATTTCAGCGAAAAACTACAACCTAAAAACATGTAACCTGGACAGGCCGTTGTAGCTCAGCGGTAGAGCACTTCCTTGGTAAGGAAGAGGTCCCGGGTTCAAGTCCCGGCAACGGCTCTGGGCATTTATCTGTCTAAAAATCAGATACAATTCAAGTAATTAAATCGAAGTATTACAAACTAAAACGAGGATTTTTTAATCATGGCAAAAGCACAATTTGACCGTAGCAAACCTCACGTTAACG
>JBGAVQ010000343.1:0-5538 GCA_044228045.1 Spirosomataceae bacterium | reverse complement strand
CGGGTCGAAACATTGGCATTGCGCTGCATGGCTCTACGGGACTTTCGCACCAAAAACTACAAGCGGCCTCTCAATGTGGTGTAACCAAGGTAAATTGGTCGTCCGAATCCTTGTATATTCGCTCGATGGCTGCCAAGAAATACTATACCGATTTTGCAGATCAATTTGAACGAAGTCACAAAGATTGGAAAAACACCGTGATGGACAACGGCGTAAATGCTTTTGTATCAAAAGAATACGTGCCAGTTGTAGCCGAACGAATACTATTGTTGGGTGGACAAGGAAAAGGAAGTACTTTTATGGCGGAAAGTAATAAGACTTAAAATTGAATCTGCCTTTAAAACCCCAACTTAAACCACAGGCAACGCAAACAACTCATTCACACTGATTTCAAAGTCAGGAAGAACGGGGGCGGCTGAACAAATATCGTCGTCGGTGCAAACTTTTACGTTTTTACGGGAAGTATAAACGTAAACTACTTGTTGTTCGGGGATTACGTTCCAAACTACTTTTACACCTGCCTTGAAATATTCGATTAGTTTTTCTTCTACTTTGTAAAGTTGGTCACTTTCAGAAATAATCTCAATCACAAACTCAGGAATAACATCAATGCCCTCACGACCTTGATAAACTTGCTTATCTGTAAAATAAGCTATATCAGGCCGACGCATTTGAATACCAGTTAGCATAACATCAGGTTCAGCCATTAGCGTACTTGTTTCGACATAGCCCTTTTTCGTGAAAAGTTTATTCAGGATTGTATAAATGTAATACTGTTTCTTTTTCATTCCTGTAAATTTAATAAGCTCTCCGTCATTCCATTCGTACTTAAAGCCATCGTTCGGCTCCCAAACGAGGAACTCCTCCAACGTGCGAGGCAACTGCTTTAATTCTTGTGGTGTCTGTATCATAGTCGTAGTTCTTTTTGTAAAAATACCAATTTGTTTTCAAACTTTCAACAAGGCCTCTGCCTCCACGGTATGCCCGCCTTCAAAGGTAATTACTCGCAGCTGCGGGATGGCTTGGCGGATGTTTGCTTCGTATTTTACCACATCAATTTGTTTCAGAAACTCGTCTTGCGTGCCATAAACCAGCACTACCTCTTTGTCGGTGAGCAAATCAGGAGCAATCACGTCTTCGATACCATTGGCAAAATAACCAGCCCACAATATCAATCGGTCAAACTTGATGTGCCGATTCATTACCCATCGGCAAGCCGTTGCTGTGCCTTGCGAAAAACCTAAAATGTTGATTTTCAGGTGGGTAATATCCTTGCCGCCCAGTATGTTATCATAGAGCAAATTAAGGTAGTTCACATAATCATCAATCTCTGTGGTGCGTTCTTCACGGGTCATCCACGTAGCACCTACTCGCCCCGAAAACCCTTCTAAGTAAAAGCGTGACAAAGCTTCGGGGGCTACAATCAGGCGATTTTCAGCAGCAATTGGTTCAAATTTCTTGATAAAATAAGGAGCTAACTGCCCGTAACCGTGGCATACAAACCAAATTTCTTGGGTTTTATCAGTAAGTTCGCCGAGGGTGCAGTAACGGGCTGTTCGGGGTATAGTGAGATGATGTTGTTGCATGAATTATAAAAATTTGTACTTATGCAAAGTTAGGTTCATTTTGCACAAAAACTGAGAAGTTGGCTTGATTAAGTGAGAGATGACTTTTTCTAAGAAATAAACAATTTGATGAATCAAAAATTCCTTAAAAATGGCTGGCAAAACATATTGATAAAAAGTTTCTTGCTTTTTATGTGGTGTATGCCGAGCCATGCCGATATATTCAGAATTCTGGACAATGAAAAAGATGCCATTCAATGCCGCATTGACCTAATTCAGCAGGCAAAAAGTGAAATTTTGCTTTCGTATTACATCATCAACGACGATGTAGTGGGTCTTACGTTGTTCGACCTTTTGATTCAACAAGCCCAACGCAAAGGTGTTCAGGTCAAGATTTTGATAGATGCCTTGGGGAGTAAAGTTTCGATGCAGATGGTGGAGTATTTAAAAGAAAATGGCGTACAAATCCGAATTTTTAATAAGCGACGTTTCCCACTGATACGGACGTTTACCCATCGAATGCACGACAAAATCTTTATTGTTGACGGCAATAAAATGGTAGTAGGAGGCCGAAACATCAAAAAAGAATACTACAACCTGAGTACCGAATGCAATTTCTTGGATCGGGACGTGTATATTGAAGGAGACAGTGCTCTCGAAGAAGCACGGATTCATTTCTTTTCGATTTGGAACAACAAAAAAGTAACGGATAAATATCAGACCGCCGACTTAGACAGCCTGACAAGAGCAAAAATTAGTACTACACTTAGCGAAACAAAGGCACAGGACTTATTTGCTTATGAGACTAACTACGACTGGACAACTTTTCAACACAATACTTACCAGAAAGTACACTTTATTCACGATGATTTTTATAGAAAAAACAGTAAAAACGAATATGAAGTAAGTGATGAAAAAGACCATCGGAGTACAGACGAACTACTAAGGCTTTTTGGCAAGGCGCACTCATCCATCCTGATTGAAAACCCCTATTTTGCACCAACTCGCCGGTGGCGGCGTAGCATTCGGGCGGCTATTGGGCGAGGGGTCAACATTAGGCTATTGACAAATTCGAGTGGCACCAACGACGTGCTGCTGATGCAAGCTGTTTACTTAAATCAGCGCAAAAAATTACTCAAGATGGGCATAGACATTTGGGAATATCAAGGTGATAAAATGCTTCATACCAAGGCATTTATCATTGACGATAGCCTTTCGGCGGTGGGTAGTTACAACATTCATGCTATTTCGCAGAACTGGAACACCGAAGTAATGGCTTGGGTTGTTGACGCTCGTATTGCCCAATTGCACCGAAGTATTATGGATACCAATTTGCAAAATGCTATACACATTGGGCCTGATAATAAGCCAATTGCGGACCCGACTCGCAGTTTTAAACCTTATTCGGTCAAGCGAAAAATTAAGACATTTCTAAATCGTTACACGTTGGCCATTCTGTTGAGAAGGTTTTTATGACGCAGCAAGCAATTGCGAAAGCACACCTTCTTTTAATGAATAGTTGGATACCCGCAATGCCTTGATTTGATAGGTTTTTATCACAAAATCAATCAAACAAGCACCTACCACAATCATTTCGACCCGGTAGGCTTTCATGCCAGGGAGAGCCATACGCTCTTGTTTGTCAAGGGTCATCAGTAGTTGAAAAGAGCGATAAAATTCTGCAATGGGCAACTCAAATGCCACTTGCTCGGGCGGGGGCATGTGTCCGTGCGTGTGCATAAAGTACATATCTGCTAAGGTTTCAAAAGAGCCTGCAGAGCCAATTAAGGTAGTGGGTTCGTATTGATGTACTGCATTGGTGAGTGGGAGCAGGGCTTCAGCCAAATAGCCATATAAACGACTCACCGAAGCAGGAGAAATGGGGTCAGTTGACATAAATTTATCCATCAGTCGCTGGCCACCAATTTCAAAACTCTGTTTCCAGAAAATCCGATGTTGATTGCACAGAATAAACTCCACACTGCCGCCGCCAATATCCATTATCATCGAAACACCTCGCTCTATTTTTAAACCTAACTTTACCCCCTCATAAATCAACTGGGCTTCTTCGTCGCCCTGTATGACTGTGAGCTTAATTTGAGTAGCTTCTTCTATCCGTCGAACTACTTCTGCTTGGTTGCGAGCATTTCGAACGGCACTGGTAGCAATGGCCTTAATGTATTGGGGAAGCACGCCGTGTTGGTCTGTAATTTTTCTGAATTCTTGCAAAACAGCAACGGCTCGCTCAATGGCCTCGGGTGTGATGTACCCGTCGCTGATGCCTCCTTTGCCAATTTGGGCTGGCTGGCTTCCTTCATATAAGACCCTGAAATCCTGTTGGTTATGCTCCAATACAAGCAATTGAAACGTATTAGATCCTAAGTCAATGATAGCAATTTTGTTCATCATGCAACAAAAGTAGCCAAGCCTTTTGTGAAAGTATAAATTCTATTTGCATTTTTCTGAACAAAACTGTACTTTTGCAGTCCTATTTCTGAACACGAACTACAATTCACGATAACAACATGATTATCATTAACATCAAGGAAAACGAATCTATTGACAAGGCATTGAAGCGTTTCAAAAAGAAATTTGAAAAAACAGGCGTTTTACGTGAGCTTCGTTCACGCTCGGCGTTTTCGAAACCTTCGGTGAAGCGTCGTCAAGAAATCATCCGTGCTGTATATAAGCAAAAGACTTACGGCAATCTGGATGCTTAGTTTTTGTTAACGAATAGTTGATTAACAAGTTACTATTCCTTAAAAATGTTACCATATTTGCAAAAGCATCAGCTTTTATGCGAATATGGTAACATTTTTTTTGCAGCACATCAAGTACGAAAAACGCTGTAGTCATCATACTCTCACTGCCTATCGTACTGATATAGAGCAGTTTGTAGCGTATCTTTCAGAATTTTATGAATTAACTGATCCCGAGCGTGCCGATGCCCAAATGGTGCGCTCGTGGATAGCGAGCCTCACAGAAGCTAAGTTAGATAATCGCTCCATTAACCGAAAAATTGCTACTCTTCGGGCTTTTTTTGATTTTTTGCTACGCCAACGAGTAATAGAGCAAAACCCCATGCTCAAAACCAAAGCCCTCAAAACCGACCGCTCTTTACCCCAGTTTGTGAAAGAACCCGAAATGACCAACTTGTTGGACAAAGTGGAATTTCCAGAAGGTTTTGCAGGGATGCGGGATAAATTGGTGATGGAACTACTCTATGGCACGGGTATGCGCTTATCCGAACTAATTGGCCTAAAAGACAGCGATGTAAATGCCTACGAAAGTACAATTACCGTGTTGGGCAAGCGCAATAAGCACCGGATTATCCCGCTAAACAAGAGCTTGTTAGATGAAATACAAGCCTATCAAGCTGAAAAAAATACTCAGTTTGTGTGCGAGAATTTAATTGTGAGCGACACAGGAAATCCTGCGTATCCTGTTCTTATTCAGCGGATTACAAAGCGGTATTTGAGTTTGGTAACGTCTTTAGAGAAGAAAAGCCCACACGTGTTGCGTCATACCTTTGCCACGCATTTGCTCAACCGAGGCGCAGATTTGAACGCCATTAAAGACTTGCTGGGGCATACCAGTTTGGCTGCTACGCAAGTCTATACGCATAATTCGGTGGAGCAACTCAAAAAAGTCTATAAACAAGCGCATCCCAAGGCATGAAAATATAACGTCGGCGAGGTTCAAAACCTCGCCGACGTTGAAAAATTTAGACAATGCTTACCTAAGTACTCGAATCTTCCGCACTTTCGTAGCTGTCTCGTCGGTTATTCTCACCAAATACACTCCTTCTGAGAAGCTTTTTAAGTCAATATCTACATCCTGCTGAATGCTTTTTTGGAACTTGATATTGCCTTGCAAGTCTGTAATTTTGACTTCTGCTACCTCACTGATGCCTGAAATACGAAGGAAATCCGAAACTGGGTTAGGATAGACATTGGCATCAGGATTGCGCTCA
>JBGAVQ010000342.1:0-5547 GCA_044228045.1 Spirosomataceae bacterium | reverse complement strand
GTACGGTCTTGCTTGACAATAAACTGCTTGAATTGGAAAGATTGATTCTTGGTGCGTTTCATTAGATACAATAAACCCACAAGGTCTTCAAAGACCTTGTGGGTTTTCAAAGCGTCGCTTTACAATGTTGCTGCTGTCCGCTGAATAAACGCCGTAAGATCGGCTCCTTTCAGCATTCCTTGCGAGAGCAAAGCTAAGTCGTAGGCTTGCTTGGCGAGGCGGTTTTGTTCTGCTTGCTCGAGGCTCAATAATTTGTTGATAATTGGGCTGTTAGCATTAACAATTACCTGATAGCTGGCAGGCATATTAGCAAACCATGGCTGCCCACCTCCCGTTTGACTCATTTCGCTCATGCGGCGCATAAACTCATTCTGAACCAGTGTAACGGGTAACTCATCTGTCGGAAGAGCTTGAACCTCAATTACTTTGGTTGTGTCGTTGATGGCTTCTTTAAAGAGTTCTTGCACTTTGGCTTGGTCATCTGTCGAAAGCACAGATTCTACTGCAACACCTTTATCAATTAGTTTTTCTACACTGTCGGCATCTACTCGTTTAATAGAAACTTTCTCTAACTTGCTCTCAAGCACGTTGATAAAGTGACTGTCAAGTACAGTATCCATCACCAACACATCATAGCCCCTTTTTTTAGCAGACTGTACAAAAGCATCTTGCTTACCCGCATCGGAGGTGTAGAGCCAAACGCTTGTTTCGTCTTTGTCTTTTTGAGTGGCCTCGGTTTGTAGCTTGTATTCGTCAAAGGTAAAAAATTTGCCGTCAGTGTTTTTGAGCAAACAAAAATCTTTGGCTTTGTCATAAAACTTGTCGTCCGAAAGCATCCCATATTTTACAAAAAGGGCAATGTCTTCAAATTTTTGCTCAAATTGCGCTCTATCATTCCTAAAAATTTCCGAAAGTTTGTCTGCTACTTTCTTGGTAATGTGGCTGTTGATTTTCTTTACATTGCCATCGGCTTGTAAATAACTACGGCTCACATTGAGCGGAATATCTGGTGAATCCAATACGCCATGCAGCAACATCAAAAACTCCGGCACTACATCTTTAACTTCGTCGGTAATGAATACCTGGCGGCTATATAATTGTATTTTTTCTTTCTGGAATCGTAAATCATTCCTGATTTTGGGAAAGTACAAAACCCCTGTTAGATTGAAGGGATAGTCCACGTTAAGGTGAATCCAAAACAGTGGGTCTTCGGCCATCGGATACAACTCTTTGTAGAAAGCGAGGTAGTCTTCATCCGTCAATTCCGAAGGTGATTTTGTCCAGATTGGAGCAGGATTATTGATAACTTTACCTTCAAATTCTACGGCTACAGGCAAAAACTTACAATATTTCTCTAAAATTTGTTGTAAACGATAATTATCCAAAAACTCTTCTGAGTCGGCTCCTATATGTAACACAATGTCAGTGCCTCGTGATTCTTTCTCAGTCTCAATCAACTCAAACTCAGTAGAACCATCACAAGTCCATTTTACGGCATCACTACCCTCTTTAAAGGAGCGAGTGTAAATATCCACTCGTTCGGCTACCATAAACGACGAATAAAAACCCAAACCAAACTTACCAATGATTTGTTGCGCATCTTCGCCTTTGTATTTTTCCATGAATTCGGTGGCTCCCGAAAACGCAATCTGATTGATGTATTTTTTGACCTCATCGGCAGTCATGCCGATACCATTATCTGAAACGGTGATGGTTTTGGCTTCTTTGTCCACTTGAACAGTTACCTTCAAGTCCCCTAACTCGCCCGAAAATTCACCAATTGACGAGAGGCGTTTGAGCTTTTGAGAGGCATCTACAGCATTGCTGACCAATTCCCGCAAGAAAATCTCATGGTCAGAATACAGGAATTTCTTGATGATTGGGAAGATGTTCTCGGTATGAATAGAAAGTTGTCCTTTTTCTTGAATAGCTTCAGTTGTCATCGTATTTGTATGAAATGTTGGGTAAAAAAATAGGAAGTATGAAGTAGTGTTAGTTGCTACTTCGTACTTCCTAACTTGTCAAAATCTGTTCCAGTTCTAAAAAAACTGTCAAAGTGTCAGTTTAAAGGCTAATTTGTCCTTCAAATACTCGTTTTGCTGGCCCAATCAAGTAAATATTTTCAAAGTTGCCATCTTCGAGTTGGGTAAACGAAACCCTCAAATTGCCTCCCAATGTGCGAATATTGATGGGCTCTTGCATATTATGCCTCAGGTGTGCCGAGAGTGCGCAGGCTGTTACACCTGTACCGCAAGAATAAGTTTCATCTTCTACACCTCGCTCGTAGGTACGCACAAAGAGGGTTTCAGGATCAAGCACCTGCACAAAGTTTACATTGGTGCCACCACGAGCCACCCATTCGTCGGCATAGCGAATGGCATGACCTTTTTCATAAACATCCAATTCTGTCAAATCACTGAAAAAGGTGACGTAATGAGGTGAGCCTGTATTCAAGAAATCGTATTCATCGTGTCGTTCAATTTGGTTTACATCGCTCATTTTCAAGAAAATATCTTCTTCGCAAACTGATGCCAAATGCTCGCCGTCCACAGCTATAAAACGAGTAGAATCTTGAATAACACCCAAATCGTGAGCAAACCGCACGGTGCAGCGTCCACCATTGCCACACATGGAACCTTCGTTGCCGTCGGCATTGAAATAAACCATTCTAAAATCGTAGCCTTCGGCGGTTTGCAGCAAAATTAGGCCATCGGCTCCAATGCCAAAGCGACGGTCGCAGAGCTGGGCAATGAGGGCTGGATTTTGAGGAAACTGTTCGCTACGGTCATCAATCATCACAAAATCGTTGCCCGTGCCTTGGTATTTGTAGAATTTCATAGTTGATCGAAACTAAAAAAGCTGTCTTTCGAGAAGGACAGCTTTTTGTGAAAAAAAGTTCTTGTAAGAAGTGATTACTTCGCTACAACTTTCTTTTTCTTTTCTTTAATTCTTGCAGCTTTACCTTGTTTGCCACGGAGGTAGAACAAACGAGCACGACGAACCGCACCCATACGCACCACTTCGATTTTATCAATGTTTGGCGAAAGAATTGGGAAAATACGCTCTACGCCTACGCCATTAGAGACTTTGCGAACGGTGAATGTTTCACCATTACCTGCATTGCGACGTTGAATCACAGTGCCAGTGAATACCTGAATCCGCTCTTTGTTTCCTTCACGGATTTTTACGTGTACGTTGACGGTATCGCCAGCCTTGAACGTTGGAACGCTGGCTCGGCGAGCGGCATTATCCGCCTCGACCATCTTGAACAGTTCGTTTACAGTTGCCATTGTATGAAGCTATTTCGTATATTTTCTGAAATTGAACCGCAAAGGTAAGGATTTTTTTTGTGAAACAAAAAGGTGATGAACGAATTTTTGAATCTTCGATTTAAGATCTTAGTTTACTTCCACTTAAAAGGCAAGAACCAGTTTTTCTTATCCATCAATTTAGTACGCACGGCTTCGGCATTGGGGTTTGCTGATTTTTTGAGTTTTTGATAAACTTTATCTGCCAAGAAATTCGGGTCGTTGCGCCGGAGGGCTATGCGCACTAAGTCGCCCCAACGTTGGCCTTCGTAAGCAAGTTCAAGTGCTGACTCGTCAATCAACGAGTTTTCTATAGATAAGGTACTATCACCTACAATGGGTACAGGTTGCAGCATGGCACGTCCTCTGATGCCTGTGTTGCGATACCATGATTCTCGGAACAATGGTACGTTGCCCACTCGAGCGTTGAAGTCATACGGAGGTACATCAAAGGTAGCTTGAAGGTTGGTTTTGTCGCTAATTGCTGTGTTGTCGTAGGTGTTTGGAATCCCCTGGTTCATCAGGGCAAAGGCCAATTTCCGGCGGCCATCTCTGTTGGCAGCTTCGGCGTAGCGTAAGTGCAAAGTAGCGGCACGATACAAAAACCAGTTGCCGTTTTTCTCTTGCAACGAGGTCCCAATCGGTAAATTGGTCAATGGATTGAAGTAAGTGTAAAGGTATTTCATGATGACTGGGCTACCGCCTACGGTTTTGTAGGTCATTTTGCCACGGGCATCATAAGGGAAATTATTGGTTTGTTTTTGACTGTTCCACTGATCAATAGCCTGCTGCGAAGGCTGCACCAAATAACTGCCACCTACGTTAGAAAACAAGTCCACGAAGGGGTTCTGAGGCTGAAAGTTTTTGTCGAAAGGGATAGACCAGATCCATTCGTAACCAAAGCCAGCATCGGTGTTTCGACGGGTAAAAATAGACCGCCAGCCTATCGAATTATCGTCAATTAAACGGTTAGCATCGTTTACGCCATCATTATATGCCACCGACATATCACGGGCGTTGCTTTCGGCATATTTAATTTTATACAAGCCAAAAAACGCTTCAGAGTTAGGGTCAACACCTGTGCGGCTTGCTGTTTCCATCACCAAGCGATAGGTTTGGGCTGCTTTGAGGTACTGATTGTCCCAGAGGTACAAGTCGGCCAGTAGCACGTGTTTGTTAACAAATATTTTATTGAACAAATACCCATCAATTGGTGTAGTAACTAAGGTAGTAGTAGATGGATATGGTTCACGATAAATTGCCGGAATCGCTTCCATTGTTTTGACAAGCTCTTTTATTAAATTCTCTAAGGTAATCTTAGGGATGTTATTGATGTTTGACAAGTCCGAAACTTTATCAAAAGTATCGGTAAAATAAGGAATGGTGCCAAAGTGAATGCCCAGCTGCATATAAACCCAGGTGCGTAGGGCAATAATGTCTGACGAACGTTGGTTGTATTCTTCTACCCTGATTTTGTTGGCATCGAGCATTATCTTGAAATTCTTCAAGATGTCGTTGCAATTCACAATCACTTCATAATAGGGGCGAGGGTCGGCGTAGGTGTTTCCTTCGGTTACGGTATGGTTGTTTAGCTGGCGAAGTTGCTCATCGGCATTCACGGTTACGTCCATCAAGTCGGCCCGGAGTTCGTTTAGCAATACGTGCTGTTTGGCCAAATTCATGAACTTACCATATACGCCCAAAATAGCGGCATCAGCATCAAAAATGTTCCGATACGTTTGTTCTTTTACCAAAATTTCTTCGGGTTCTAATTCAAACATTTTTTTACAAGAACCAGCCCCTATCATTAACAATAACAAGGCTGTTAATTTGAAAAATCGCCCTTTGGTTTGTGGGGACACAAACGATTCTTGAACAAGAGAAAATATTTTTTTGAATGTGGATTTCATAAGTTAGATTTTTACAGACCAATCTTTACACCTATTTGAAATGACTTCTGCATGGGTTCGAGTGTGTTGTCAACCCCTTGTCCAAAAATGCTATTGGTAGCACTAAACTCGGGGTCATAGCCCAAGTATTTGGTTAGCGTAAATACATTGTTGGCAGTGGCATAAAACGTCAAGTATTTGAGCATACTCTTATCAACGGGCAGGTTGTACGACAGCGTAACCGTCCGGAGTCTGAAATATGAACCATCTTCGATCCATCGGCTCGAAAAACGAGCATTGCCAAGCGGATCGCCCATGCTCGCACGAGGCACATCGGTTACTTGTCCATC
>JBGAVQ010000341.1:0-5592 GCA_044228045.1 Spirosomataceae bacterium | reverse complement strand
GTAGGAGTCGATGCCGAATGGGGCTTAGGAATGCGCCTCAATAGTGTGATGGACTTACCTCGGCACATGACAATGGGGGCTGTTAGTGACATTCGCCTGTCGTATCAGTTAGGTGTCGAAATCGCCAAGCAATGCAAGCGCATTGGTGTTCACGTCAATTTTGGCCCTGTGGCCGATGTCAATAGCAACCCCAACAACCCTATTATTGGGCAACGCTCTTTTGGTGAATCTCCAGAAAACGTCACTCGCAAAGGCATTGCATTTATCAAAGGAATGCAACACAATGGCCTCATTGCCTGCGCCAAGCATTTTCCTGGTCATGGCGATACCCACGACGACTCGCATTATAGTGTGCCTGTGATTCCACACAATAGCGAGCGTTTAGATAATGTAGAGTTGTATCCGTTCCGTCAAATGATTGCCGATAGTGTAATGGGCATGATTGTGGGGCATTTGCAAGTACCCTATTACGACAACAAACCAGCATCAGTCTCAGAAAAAATAGTAACTGGCTTACTAAAAGAAAAGATGGGGTTTCAAGGATTGGTCTTTACAGATGCACTCAATATGCGAGGTATTACCCGATCTACCCGTCCGGGAGATGCTGATTTGCAAGCACTTCAAGCTGGCAATGATGTGTTGTTGTGTTCTGAAAATATCCCTGAAGCCATTCGCCGCATTAAAGAAGCTCTCAATGCTGGACAAATTTCTCAGGAAGAAATAGACAACAAAGTCCGCAAAATTCTTCGGGCAAAAGCACACGTAGGGTTAAATAATTGGAAACCTGTTGAAATAAATGGAATTTATCAAGATTTGCACCTATTTGAGGCAAAATCCTTAAAAAAACACATTTACGAAAATGCCGTTACCATTGCCCGAAACGAAGATAATATCTTACCTTTCAAGCACTTAGATACAACCAAATTTGTCTCTGTTGCACTTGGTGAGCAAGCGGGTAATCCCTTCCAGAAAACATTGAGCGAATATGCTTCATTTAAGCATTTTGCTACCAACAAATCTGCCGAAGCAGATTTGACTGGTATTTTAGCCCAGATTTCGCCATCACAAGTGGTGGTGGTTAGCTTGCACCAAATGAGTTATTTGCCCCGCCGTAATTTTGGCGTGGCTCGGCACGTACAGGATTTTATCACTCGTTTACAAGAAAAAGCACACGTGGTTTTGTGTGTGTTTGGCAGCCCCTACGCCTTGCGTTCGTTCACAAACGTACCCACACTTGTGTGCGGCTATGAAGACGACGATGCCATGCAAGCGGCGGTGGCTCAAGTGATGTTTGGTGCATTGGCAGCCAGAGGGCAATTGCCAGTTACTGCGGGCATCATCCCTGCTGGCACAGGTGTTAGTTACGAACCAGTAGGACGTTTGATGAGTGCCTTGCCCGAAAACGTGGGCATGAAATCAGAGAAATTGAAAGCCATAGATAACATTGTAAATCAGGCAATTACAGACAAGGCATTCCCGGGGTGTCAGGTATTAGTGGCTCGAAAGGGCATGGTCGTATTCAAGAAAAATTATGGAAAACTTTCTTACTCTTCGGGCGAACCTGTTTGGGATTATAATGTTTATGACTTAGCTTCGGTAACAAAGGTGGCCGCTACGCTCCAAGCTTTGATGTTATTATACGAACGTAAAGTGCTGGACATCAATGAAAGAGCCGTTACCTACTTGCCCGAACTCAAAGGAACCAACAAAGATAATATCGTCATCAAAGACTTATTACTACATCAGGCTGGCTTGGTGGCGTATATTCCATTTTGGGAACGAACCGTAACACGCAGTGAGTTTAAACCAACGTTTTATGCCAGTACTAAAACGGAACAATATCCTTTGTTGGTAGCCGATAGTTTGTATGCGTCGCCCATTGTGCGAGATTCTGTTTGGAAGTGGATTATTAAGTCACCACTGACTAATAAAAAAGAGCGAGATGGAAAGTTTGGATTTATTTACAGTGACTTGGGCCTTATGATGTTGCAGCAAGTAGTAGAACGTTTGACAAATCAGCCCTTAGATCAGTTTGTTCATCAGAATTTCTACGAACCGTTGGGGATGAGCCGAACAACTTTCAACCCACTGCTCAATGGTCTTTTCAAAACAGAAATAGCTCCTACCGAAAATGACCAGGCCTTCCGGCAAGCCGAACTACGAGGAACCGTACAAGACCAACAGGCTGCCATGCTGGGCGGTGTGTCGGGCCATGCTGGTTTGTTTAGTACAGCGAGTGATTTGGCGGTATTGATGCAAATGAACTTGCAATTGGGTTATTACGGTGGGCATCGCTATTTCTTGCCTTCTACCGTACCCTTTTTTGCTAAAGAGCAAAGTGCCAGTAGCCACAGGGGCTTGGGCTGGGACCGAAAGCCCGAGCGAGAAGATGGCAATAACTGCAGCCATAGGGGCTTGGGTTGGGACCGAAAACCTGAGCGAGAAGATGGCAATAACTATATTTCACCTAAAACCTCCGAAAGTGCCTTTGGGCATTCGGGCTACACGGGTACGCTGGTGTGGGCAGACCCAGAAAAAGAATTAGTCTTGATTTTCTTATCTAATCGGGTTCATCCATTTGCTTCTAACAACAAAATCAACAGCCTCAAAGTCCGCCGACGGGTCATGGATGCGGTCTATGAAGCGATGGAGTAATTCTTTGATGAATATCCGATACTACTTGATGCCAGATAGCCGATTAAACACTAAAACGATTAACGGATAACAGATACTCCCTTAACCGCCTTATGGCCAAACCCAAGCACCTTCAAACGGGGCAAAAAGGAGAAGCCCTTGCTGCCGACTTAATGGTAAGCAAGGGCTTTGAAGTTTTGGAACGAAACTATCGCTTCCGCAAGGCAGAGATAGATTTGATTGTTCGAAAAGATGGCTTGTTGGTGTTTGTAGAAGTAAAAACCCGCACCAACTTGACTTATGGAATGCCCGAAGAGTTTGTTTCAAAACACAAAGTCAAGCTCGTAACTGCTGCCGCCGAACATTATACTTATTCACACAACTGGCACCATAACATCCGTTTTGACATTATAGCTATTATCTTCTATCCAAACGGGACATCTGACATAACGCATTTTGAGGATGCTTTTTATTGAATATTTAGCCTTAAACCGTCGGGCCTACGGGGCTTCAATGGCTACTTTCATCCCCAGCATTTTTACAGCTGTAATGGCTGCTTCATCGCCTTTGTTACCGTGTTTTCCTCCTGCACGATCATGTGCTTGCTGCTGATTATCAGGCGTTAACACCCCAAAAATAATGGGCTTGTTGAATTTGAGACCTACCTCCGTAACACCATACGCTACTGCTTGGCAAATGAAGTCAAAATGGCGTGTTTCACCCTGAATCACACAACCTAAGCAAATAACAGCATCTACATCGGCTCGCTGCGCAGCCCATTGAGCGCCCACGCTAAGTTCAAAACTACCCGGCACATCGTACCTTAATATGTTTTCAGTTTTTACCCCAGCTTGCAATAAGGTTTGATAAGCACCATCAAACAAAGCACCAGTGATTTGTTCGTTCCATTCGGCTACTACAATAGCAAATCGTTTGGCCGACATATCAAGCAGCCCGTCGGTTGAGAACTCACTGAGGTTTTTATGAACAGATGACATTTTACTCTTTATTTACTACAATATTTTCTGTCTATTTTTATACTAAAAACACATCACTCGTACTGATAAATTTATACAACAGAAAATTCGTCAGAAGATTCATTTATAAGATGTGTAATTTTACAATATTAGCAAATTAAGACCGATTGTCTTACCAAATGCATTGCAATAATTTTTTATCGCTTACGTAATTAGCTAAATCCTCTTAATCCAATAGGGGCTGGTTTATTTTGTCAACCAATGATAGGGGGCATCACCTAATATACAACTTACTGCGAACTGTTAAAAAACCTAAGTTCCGCCAGTGTAACCCGCCCTTCATAAATGGCTTTGCCTACAATCACCCCAAAAAGATTCATTGCTGCAAGTTGTTCTATGTCTTTCATAGAACTCACCCCACCCGAAGCAATAATCTGTAAATCAGGACATTGGGCTTGCATGTTGTGATACAAATCAAACGATGGCCCTTGTAGCAATCCGTCTTTAGCTACGTCGGTACTAATGGTGTACCGTATGCCTTTTTGTACCCACACCTCCACAAAATCATATACCCATTGCTCGGTTCCTTCTTCCCAACCACTAATGGCAATGCGCTCGTTGCGTGCGTCGGCCCCCAGAATAATTTTTTCGCCACCATGACTTTTCAGCCAGTGCTCAAATAATGCTGGGTTTTTCACGGCAACACTCCCACCTGTTACTTGTTTGGCACCACACTCGAAGGCAATCTGCAAGTCTTCATCAGACTGCACACCTCCTCCAAAATCAATGTGTAGCAGTGTTTGGTTAGCAAGGCGCTCTAACACTTTCCAGTTAATGATTTTTTTCTGTTTGGCTCCATCTAAGTCCACTAAGTGTAGGCGAGTTAGCCCGGCATCTTCAAACTGCTTGGCTATTTCGAGTGGGTTTTCGTTATAGATTTTCTTCTGACCGTAATCGCCTTGTGTGAGGCGAACACATTTGCCGTCTATGATGTCTATGGCAGGAATAATGTACATTTTTACGTTGTTTTCATCCTTAAAAAATTCTCTAAAATGCGTTGCCCTTCATTTCCACTGATTTCGGCATGAAACTGCGCCGCATAAAAATTATCTTGATGCAGCATGGCACTAAAAGGTTGCACATAGTCACAAGTGGCTATGGTGCAGGGACTTAGGGCAGCATAATAGCTATGAACAAAATACATGTAGGCATTTTGCGGCAGGCCTTCGGTGAGTGGGTTTTTATAGTCAAAGATGTTGTTCCAGCCAACGTGAGGCACTTTGAGTGTGTCGGAGCGAAAGCGTTTTACGTCAATATCAAATACACCAAGGCAGGTAGTATCGTTTTCTTCGGAATAACGGCACATCAGTTGCATACCTACACATGTACCCAAAAATGGCTGTTTTAGCGTAGGGATTACTTTGTCTAAGCCTTTTTCTTGTAGGTAGGCCATAGCGGTACTGGCTTCGCCCACACCCGGAAAAATCACTTTGTCTGCCGTTCGGATTTCGTACTCATCGTCAGTCCAGAGATAGTTAACCCCTATGCGGTCAAGTGCATACATTACCGACTGCACATTGCCTGCATTGTATTTAATGATGACTGTTTTCATTTAAGAATTGTTGGAGAATTGTCTTTTTTGCCTACAAATATAGCTAAGTAAGTAATGATGCGTGATGAATTTTACAACTACCTAACTGTCAGTACTTTACAATAAACAAGACAGGTTTATACTTTATGTATGATTACTCATTAGCCACAAACTGCGTTTATAAAAATACCAAAAATCAAATAAATTTATCCAAATACTTACAATAACCGACACAAGCCTGCCGTTATTATGGCGGAATCCACCAATTCCATCGCTTCACCAGCCGCTCTATTAAAAGTATCTTTCTCTAACGAAACCGAGGTTTCATTGATTGGTTTTTATTTCTATCCTTTTATGTTTTGTCGAAATCCGAAGCCTTATAAGCAGGCT
>JBGAVQ010000340.1:0-5630 GCA_044228045.1 Spirosomataceae bacterium | reverse complement strand
TTGAACTTACCCGGGCCGATAACCGCCGCAAGGCTGTGAAGGGCATGCCGCCTACCGACAATATGCTGTTGGCAGTGTTAAGATACCTCCAACAAAAAGCTGATGATGAGACTAATAATGCTAATTTATAAAGACAGATAATAGCTTGATTTTCAGTGGCTATGTATGCGCTACTCATAGTACCCAAGTCCACAAGAGGCGGTGGAGAAAACAAATTGTCAAGCTAAACTTAGTAATCAAGAGCAATCAATTAAAGAAAAAATACGCTTCAACGATGATTTTGAACAGCGAAATTAAGGTAGCAAGTTCTTTTTAAACAACTTTCATCAAGTAAGTCAGTTGACAGTTTTAAGTTTACAGTTCACAAAAGAATAATAATGCCATAATTTGTTGATTATCAATAGATAAACAATGTAAAGCAAGTCGCTACGTGGGTTATGCACTCCGCTGTAAGCCAAATACTGTAAACAAATTTTGTTAAAGAAGGTTAATTAGCCAACGGGGTGGGGTTATAGGTTGTTTGAGCATTACTGTAGGTTTGACCCCAAAGAACTTATACAAAAAACATTATTAGCTCTCTATAAGCTGTTAGAACCTTAGCAGCGATGGTGTTGCTCAATGTACGATAAAACTTGTTGTCAGTTATTCACGTCTTTGTTCTCGCCCAGTAGTTTAATCATTTTCTCAATGCTCTCTTTATTTTGAGCATCGGGAGCCTGCGGCAGGGCAGCTTTGGCGTATTTGAGGGCCTCTTTGAAGTTGCTCACAGCCGAATACCCACGCACCAACCCCATGTTGGTTGTGAATACGTTGGGGTTTTTAGTGGCATTTACCTTAAACACTTCAAGAGCCAAATCACCTCTTTTTTGGGCTAAAAGTTGTCGGCCATAGTTGTGCAGTTCTTGCATATTGCCAACTGGTAGGGCCTGTTTCATGGCAGCATCGGCATCAGCGTTTCGTCCTAACTTGCTTAGTATCTGTGCTTTTGTGCTGATTGTAGTGAAGTTGGCTTCTCCCACAAAGGGTTCACTAATTGATTTTTCTGACCAAACTAAGCCTTCTTCTAAGTTGGTATTAAGCCTGAGACAATAGGTAGCAGCTTGGTTCCATGCTTGCCAGTTGAAACCCCGTTCGCCCCGCAGTTCGTTGCGAAATGAGGCAAAGATTGTTTTCGCTAAATCAACTTCTACTTTGAAGGGAATTTTCCAACGTTCCCACAACAGCGAAACAATCGCTGAATTGTCGGTTTGGTCACTAAAATCGTAGGTTAGTCTATCTAACAGGGGTTGATTTTTAATCGGTTTTACGCTTACTCGCAGGGCATCTTCGGTGGGGTCGTAGAAGTAACTGCCCCATGAGGTCGTATTTTTAGAGAAGATAAGTGTCACTTCATTTTCTTGCACGGCCATCATCAATCCATATTTGCCTGCAGCAAGGTCTTTTCCTTCTATTTTTACATCGGTTGTAAACGAGATAACGGTGTTTTCGTTGGCACCGGCTCGCCACGGAGCATTTTTGCTGGGGCCAAAACCTAAATCTTTAAAGCCATAATGCACAACTTGTCCCCAAATTTTGCCGTCACGCCCCTTCACCGAAGGGCGGTCATACTGAATAGTGACATCGGTAATGCCAATGCGCTCTGTAATAGAGGCTTTTTTATTGCCACCATCAGGAGGGGTGGTCAAAAATTGGGCATTTGCGGCAATTGAAAAGCAGAGGGCAATAAAAAGTAAGATTTTTTTCATGCAAAGAGAAACAGAATAAATTATTCAGCAGTTTCCATCAGAATCCGAGCCCGTTTGATATTTTTATTTAAAGTATCACTCTCTACTAACCCATCTCGCAGACGCACAATACGGTGAGCATATTGGGCGATGTCTTCTTCATGCGTGACCATAATGATGGTGTTGCCTTTGGAGTGCAGTTGGTCAAATAAATCCATGATTTCGTAAGAAGTCTTGGAGTCTAAGTTACCAGTTGGTTCATCGGCAAGCAGAATTGACGGCGTGTTTACCAATGCACGAGCAATGGCAACCCGTTGGCGTTGACCACCAGACAGCTCATTGGGTTTGTGACCAGCCCGGTTGTCTAAGCTCACGTTTCGGAGAGCAGCCATTGCCATTTCTGTTCGCACCGATTTAGAAAAACCTGCGTAAATTAAGGGAAGAGCCACGTTCTCGAGTGACGACATTCGTGGTAGCAAGTTGAAAGTCTGGAAAACGAAACCAATTTCTTTGTTTCTGATTTCGGCCAGTTCATTTTCATCCATTTTACTCACGTCTTGCCCGTTGAGTACATAAGTGCCAGACGTAGGCGTGTCTAAACAACCGACAATATTCATCAAGGTGGACTTGCCAGAACCAGACGGCCCCATAAACGCCACATACTCGCCTTTATTGATGCTGATGGTTACCGATTTGAGCGCATCAATTACTTCGCTCCCCATGATATACCGCTTCGAGATTTCTTTGGTTTCAATTATTTTCATGCGCTGTTCAATTTTCACCTAAAAATATAGTTTTCCTCTGGTTATTTCACCCAATTAAGGATTTTTAACAAACTTAGGGTTTTACCTGAACGTCTCTGAGCCTTTTTCCACCAATGCTAATTTTGCTTCGTATTGTGGCAAAAAAGCCTGATAATCGGCAGGAGGGGTTACATCGTGTAGGTGGAGCAAGGCTTCTTCTGCATACGAAATCATCTTGATTTCGAGGGCTTGCATGGCATATAGCTTCAATAACGCAGGAGTATCGGGTCGAAATTTTAAGGCTGTTACCAGTGCTTCATAAGCCTGCTTGGGTTGCTTGCTTGTGTTACTAATTTGAGTAAATTGACGAAGTAACGAAGCATTAAAAGGATGGACTTTTAGTGCTGTTTCAAGCGCCTTACTTGAAGCTACTGAGGCATAGTCGTCACCGTATTCTTCTTCCCGAGCCAGCCAAATACCAAGCGTAGTACGGTAATTATTACCCGTTTTGGTGGTATCTGCTGCTGCTTGCGACGACACAATGTCAAAGGCCATTAGTTTGTCGCCGCTATAGTACTCTTGCACAGCATGAGCAAAAAGCAAATCGCTGTAAAAATCACTATTAGCTTCTTTATTTGCCAGGTTCAGTAAAGGCAATACTGGTTGTGTTTGCGTATAGACAGAGGCCATTGCTTTGTTGTAAAGGCAAGCAAATTGCATGATGTTAAGGGCAGAATCTTTCGGAATCCAGTTGTCTTTCAGCCCTGTGGGTAAAGCCACTCGTTTAATATTGGCTAAAGCCAGTAAATTTGCTTGTACAGAAGGGTAGGGGTTACTACTTTTTTGGCTGAGAAATGTGTTCAAGTCAGAGGTAAGCAAGTCAGGATTTCTGACCCAAAAACTGGTAACATTGGCTTCGGCCACCTCAGGGCGACGAGCATTTTGGGTAGCTTGGTTGTAGCAATAATAAGCAGAGTCAGCTACTGAGGTTTTATCATACAAAATTCCCAAGTTGTTCTGTAACTCACCACTTTGGGGAAATTTCTTAATACCCTCTTTCAAAGCAAAAACAGCATCGAAAAACAGGTTTTCTTTCAACAAACAACTTCCCAGACCTGCGTAAGCATACTCGGAGGGCTGTTTGAGCAAAGCCTGTCTAAAATAACCTCCCGCCGTAGTGTTGTCGCCTTGCTTGAGTGCAAGCGAGGCAAGCGAGTAGTTTGACTTATGATTTTGAAACTCGTAGCGTAGGGCTTGTTGGTAATAAATTTCGGCAGTTTTTAGCTCACCTGTTGAAGTATGCAAGTCGCCCAAGGAATTGTAATAACCTGCAACGCCTTGAAAAATAGGGAAGTAGTTGAAATTATTGACCAACGAAAAAATCAACACCGCTGCCACACCACGAACGGCATATAAGGAGAAGAAACGAGGTTTAAAAACAATTTTATGTACTTCTAAGCCCTGACTTAGCATGAGGCTGAAGTTGAAAAACACATAGAAAAAGAACAAAATCCCCATCGCTAAGTGCGTGTAAACGATGGTATCTTCTAAGGATTCAATCAAAGGGTCGTTGGCGGTAGCAAAAGCAAAGGTCATGGTTGCTACCGAGATAATGCCACCTCCTGTGTAAATAAAAGCACCCGACTCATCGAATGGCATGGAGTTTTCAATCAGAATTTCTCGTTTTTTGAGCCCCCAAATCCCTAAAACCAATGAAGTCAGAAATAGTAAAAATGGGCTGAACGTGAACAGTTGCCACGAAATGGATTTGGTATTTTGCAAAAACAACACGATTACATTACCGAGGTAAATCAAGCTCAACACAGAAAAATGAGTAAGGGCATTACTACTCCGATTGCTGGTTGCCATAAAAAGTAGCCCGTTCACAATTTCGAACGAAATCCAGAACACAAAACCAACCGTCATTATCATGGCTGAGGGCAGCGAGTAAGCAGCAAGATGAAGATGAAGCGAGCCAAAACCAAAACCAATACAAACCAATGCAACCGTAAGAGTTAAAAAAGAGAAAAATCGCTTTATTGGCTCAAAATCAGGCTTAAAGGCATTGAAATAAAAAGCTAAACCTGCATAGAGTGCAATGAGTAAGAGGGACACAGAATAGCCAGTCAGTCCGAAAAAGGCTTCGATTCGTAAGCTCGCCAAGACAAACATAACGGATGCTATGCCTACATAAAACCAGATACTGCGCATGGCTGAAATGGCTGTGATTAGCACAACGATTCCCAGTAACCAACACAAACTGAATAACCATGTAGCCGTTTGGTTTACCTGCATAGGAGGGGCCAAAAATTGCTCAGACACAAAATATGCCTTAGCCTGCACTCCAAGTGAATCAGTGTTTGCCAGACGGTCAAGTACAATGGGGCGTTCGTTAAGTTCGCTCAAAACATCCCATGTTATTACATTTTCAAGCCCTCGAAACCATGCTACTGCCAACAAAACAAAGCTGATTACCAGTAAGATAAGCGTAAAAAAGTAAAAATTACGATGGGGTTTATTCCAAGTATTCCAGAAAAAGAGAGATTGCATGAAGAATATAAATAGCGTAAAAAAACGAAAGGTGATTAATACACACAGGTATATCAATCACCTAACGAAAATACAAAGATAGTGGTATCTGCTGTAAGAAAATAGTTGTGGAGCAGATGGAGAGCATCTGCCCCGTACTCGCTACCGATAGAGCAAAGTTTTCATGGCTATTATATGATTGTCGTGCCAAAAGTACCCATCATGTCAATAGCCTCGTTCACCCCAATTGGGTGATTTGGATAAACGGCAGAGCCAAAGCTCAAATTAGACGTGCCTTAGTAGCTTTCTCGATGGCTTCGGCCTTAGAATGCACCTCCAGTTTCCAGTAAATATTCTTGATGTGTGTACGAATAGTCTCTTTGTCCACAAATAGCTGGTCGGCAATATTGGTGTAGCTTTTGCCTTTCACGAGTAGCTCAAGCACTTCGGTTTCACGAGGTGTAAGGGGTGAATTTTGATTTTTCTGGAACGAAGCCACCACCAGCCGAGCAATGTTGGTACTCATGGGCGCACCGCCCTCGGTGATTTCTTTGATGGCCTCTATGAGCCGAGAAGGGTGCATGTTTTTGGTCAAGTAACCTCCTGCTCCGGCACACAAAGCCTTAAAAACCAG
>JBGAVQ010000339.1:0-5641 GCA_044228045.1 Spirosomataceae bacterium | reverse complement strand
GTCTCTGCTTGATTATTATATCCAAACGGCTTTGCCCAATGCTGAAATCATCACCAAAAATGCTACAAAAGCCTATCAGAGTGGCGAAGCGGGTTATGTGGAATACCTGCAAGGATTAGAAACGGTGTTGAGTATTCAACGCAATTATTTGCAAGCCATTCATAATCTGAACCAGAACCTCATCAATATTCAGTATTTGTTGAACAACTAAATTTTGAAACCATGCAATTTCACATAAAAAATATTTTCTCCCTAAGCACGGCTTTTGCCTTTTGCTTTTTTCTTCTTTCCTCTTGTAATAAAAAAGTAGAAACCACCCAAGCCGAAGAACATCACGATGATGCAAAAGGAGTGGTAGAACTTACACCAGCGCAAGTAAAAGCAGCGCAAATTATCTTCGGAAATTTTGAAAAGAAAAACCTGAGTGAAGTAATCACGACCAACGGTTATACCCAACTGCCTCCCCAAAATCAAGCGGATGTGTCGGTTTTTATGGGGGGAATCGTCAAAACAATTGCCGTGATTGAGGGGCAGTATGTAAAGAAAGGACAATCCCTTGCCACTTTTCAGAGTATGGAGTTTAATAACCTCCGCCTTGAAAAAGCAAAATTGACGGAGGAGTTGCAACAAGCCAAAGTCAACAAAGAGTTTTTAGATTTAGATTTTGCCCGACAAAAAGAATTGAGTGATGAAAACGTCACGGCTAAAAAAACGTTTCAAAAAGTTAGCTCAGAACTTGATTTGGTGAATAACAAAATAAAAATAACCCAACAACAAATCGAGATTTTAGAGCAAAACCTACTCCTTAGCGGTAATGGCAACTCTAACACGATTGTGATTACTGCCCCAATTTCTGGACATATCACCGCCATCAATGTAAAAATAGGAAGTAACATTTCGGCTAATACTTCCTTATTTTCAATTGTAGATAATTCAGAAATGTACGTTGAATTATTGGTTTACGAAAAAGATCTCTTTAAAATAAAAGTTGGGCAAAGTTTACGCTTTGTACTCACTAATCAGGGCAATAAAGAGATTATCGGCAATATTTTTAGCATTGGGAAAGCCTTTCAGAAACAAACCAAATCGGTGGCCGTTCGTGCTAACATTAACAATAAGACGATTGGTTTAATACCCGGCATGTATGTCAATGCCTTGATTGATATTGGCAATAGTGATGTGAATACGCTGCCAGTCGAAGCTATTGTAAAAGCAGAGGGCAAAGAGTTTATCTTTATTAATGAAGCCGAAGAAGAGCATGAACATAGTACAAGTGAGAAAGTGCATGAAGAAGATACAGGTGTTCATTTTAAGCGAATTGAGGTAAAAACAGGTATCACTCAATTAGGGTATGTTCAGGTTACACCCTTGGAACAAATTCCAGCGGGTGCAAAAATCGTTACAAAGGGGGCTTATTATCTACAATCGTCCATTGCTAACGCTGAGGGTGGTGATGAGCATGGGCATTGAGTAACCCCTATTGGTCGCCTCTTTTATTAAATTCATCAAATAAATGAACCAAATCCTTTTCGGCTCATTGATACTGAGCATTTTACACGCACTAATTCCCAGCCACTGGTTGCCCTTTGTTACAATCGGCAAAACGGAACGATGGACAGAAATGCGCACACTCACCGTTACGGCATTGGCAGGTCTTGCCCACACGATTAGCACCACTATCTTGGGACTAATTGTAGGCTTGGCTGGCTACGAATTAGCCGAAAAATACCATGAACTTGCTGAAAGCGTGATTCCCGCCGTATTGTTAATGCTGGGCTTATGGTATCTAATGCAACACCTACGGCATCAACATGCCCACGAACACATTGATACCCAAAAACAAAAAGGAAAATCATTCAAAGGTCTTCTGTTTTCGCTTTGTATCGGTATGTTTCTGTCGCCTTGTATGGAAATCAACGCTTATTTCCTGAGTGCAGGGGCATTGGGCTGGCAAGCGTTGGGTTTGGTAACACTTATCTATAATGTAGTCACACTCGCAGGAATGCTTATGATGGTCTGGGTAGCAGGGCATGGCCTTCGGCTCATCAATGCCCACTGGTTTGAGCATAACGAAAACCTCATTACGGGACTGACACTCATTGGATTAGCATTTTTTAATTTCTTCATCGAATTCTAACTGATTATTTTTCATGGAAAAGAAAGTGCAAAAGCATAAAAATCATACAACAGATGATTGCTGCGACAAGCCGATAGAAGTACAAATGCCAGCACATAGCGATAATGACGGACACGACCACAAGGAAGAATCAGGTGAAGAAAGCCTGTTGAAAAGCCGTTGGCGACTGTGGTTGAGTTTGACAATTCTGTTGGGGTTTGTCGCCATTACGCAACTTTTTAAGGTGGAGGTTTCTAAGCCAATTGAAATTGGTTTGATGGGAATCGCTTATCTATTAGCAGGCTACAACACCCTCGAACGAGCTTTTCGATCGTTGCGGCGGGGTGATTTTTTCAACGAATTTACGTTGATGTCCATTGCCACGTTGGGTGCGTTTTACATTGGCGAATACAGCGAAGGCGTAGCCGTGATGATTTTCTACGAAATTGGTGAATTGTTTCAGGATTTGGCCGTTAATCGCTCCAAGCGTTCTATCAAAGCCTTGTTAGATGTGCGTCCCGATACTGTAACGGTACTACGAAATGGAAAGCAACAGAGCGTTGGGCCGTCAGAAGTACAAATTGGGGAAAGCATTTTGGTGAAGCCAGGCGAAAAAGTGGCCTTAGACAGCACCTTATTGACCGACAACGCCAGTTTCAACACTGCCGCCCTCACGGGCGAGTCCCGTCCCGACACCAAGCGCACGGGCGAAGCTGTTTTGGCAGGTATGATTAATTTAGACAAAGTAATTGAACTAAAAGTAACCACGGCCTTTAAGGACTCCAAACTTTCCCGTATTTTGGAAATGGTGCAAGATGCCACCGCCCGGAAAGCCCCTACACAACTGTTAATCACCCGTTTAGCCCAAATATACACACCCATTGTATTTGGTTTGGCCTTGGCAATTACCCTGATTCCTTACTTTTTTGTAAATGATTATTCGTTCAATGAGTGGCTGTATCGGGGTATGGTGTTTTTGGTCATCGCTTGTCCATGTGCGCTAACGGTTTCTATCCCATTAGGCTATTTTGGAGGCATTGGTTTGGCTTCCCGCAATGGCATTTTGGTCAAAGGCTCTAACTTTTTGGACGTATTAACCGACATTAACACCGTTGTTTCGGATAAAACGGGAACACTAACCAAGGGGGTTTTTAAAGTACAAACAGTTAGCCCCCCACTCCCCGATGGGGAAGTTTCCGAAGAAGAATTTATCAAACTAACCGCCGCTCTTGAAAGTAATTCTACGCACCCCGTGGCGAAGGCGGTGGTGGAGTATTCTAATGAACAGAAGGTAAATTGGCAAAATAGCAAAGTCGAAGCCGTAGAAGAAATACCGGGTCATGGCTTGAAGGGAATGGTAGATGGCAAAGTAGTACTGGCGGGGAATTTGAAACTATTGCAAAAGTTCGTTGTTTCATACCCCGCTGAATTGGTGCAAATCGTTGAAACGGCTGTGGTCATAGCCATTGATAATCAATACGTTGGCTATATCACCATTGCCGATGAGGTAAAGGAGGATGCAGCCCGAACCGTGGCCGATTTAAAGAAATTGGGAATTGAAACGATCATGCTTTCGGGTGATAAGTCAGCAGTAGTTCAAAAAGTATCCCTCCAACTGGGCATTACCCAAGCTTACGGAGATTTGCTGCCCGAAGGCAAGGTAGAAAAAGTGCAAGAACTCAAAAATCAAGACAAAAAGATTGCTTTTGTTGGTGATGGTGTGAACGATGCTCCTGTGGTAGCCCTCGCCGATGCAGGAATCGCCATGGGAGGCATGGGTTCGGACGCTACAATTGAAACTGCTGACATTGTGATTCAGAATGACCAGCCACACAAAATCGTTTCAGCTATTAAAATCGGAAAAATTACTAAATCTGTTGTTTGGCAAAATATTTCACTGGCGATGGGTGTGAAAGTCGCTGTTATGTTGTTGGGGGCAGGAGGCATTGCTACCCTTTGGGAGGCCGTTTTTGCCGATGTGGGTGTGGCTTTATTGGCTATTTTGAATGCCTATCGAATTCAGCGAAAAGAAGTTTGAGCTCACCGAAGAACACCAAAATCAACGTATTTTATCACTCATTTATCACTGAATTTTTATGAAACTTTATTGGAATATGCCCGCATCGGTGCGGCAGCACTATCAGCAAGAACTACAACATTACCAAAACGCTTTTGCTGCGGGACATTTATCAGAAGCGTGGCATCGGCTCGAAAGAGCACATATTTTGGGACAGGCTTGGCCACTCGAACATTCCTATGTGCATTGGTTGATGCTCAAATTTGGTGTTCATATCAAAAGTACTAAAGAAGTATTGGGACAAATTCCGAGGTTATTGGTAGGAGGAGTTAAATCTTTTGTAGGGCAGATTCCAGTGGGTAATACGGGCGGGGCCAACGTTCCTCCTCTTCGTCTAATGGACATTTCCCCAGACTTGAAACAAATTTTAGAATCCAATCCCTCTTAAAGTGGCTGTTCCAAATTATTTTATCAAAGTCACTGCCAATATCACTAAACGATATTTGGATTTCCCGTAAAGAATACTAAATTGTACATCAAATCTCTAAGAGCCTGACCTTCTTGTTATTCCATTTACACATACGGCAACGAATCGCCGCTTTTTTTGCGATTTTCATGCTGTTGATTCAACTCAACAACGTGCTATTTCGCCATGCCCACCGCTTGGCAAACGGGAAGGTTATCTCACATGCTCACCCTTACAAGCCCGTTGGCAATAGCCCGTTTCAGCCCAATAATCACTCGGCTAACGAGTTGTACCTTTTAGATACGGTTTGTAATCCTATTTTTGTAGGATTAACAGCTTTTACCTTTTCCTTTGAGTTACTGGTGTTTTATTTTATCAACGAAGTAACTTTTTGTTATAAAACGCCATTTATAGCTTATTTTTTTGATACACCTTCGCTGAGAGGCCCGCCCATTTTTTGTTGAAATGCTACCTATCTCTAACCAAAGCAAGTGCCTTTTGCTGCACAGTTCTGGTTGGGTGCCCTTTTATTTTCAACAAAAAACGTAAACTGATGAAACCAATTTATTACTTATGCCTGCTGGCGTTTGGTGCTTTTGCCATTACCGCCTGCGAAAAATTATTGCCCGCTGCGCCCGAAGAACATGAAGTGTTGGACGGAACCATTGAAGGGCTGACGGGTACCGAAAATGCCCAATTCTTACGGGGCGACCTTGCCTTCACCCGAAACTTTACGCCTGCTACGGGGCTAGGGCCGCTCTTTGTTTCAAATTCTTGTATTAGTTGCCACGCTGGCGACGGTAAAGGCCATCCCTTCACCAACTTAGTACGATTTGGACAAACTGACGAAACAGGTAACAAATTTATGGCACACGGCGGCCCTCAACTCCAAAACAAAGCCATTCCTGGTTTTTCACCCGAAAATATCCCCCCAGGGGCTTCTCGCTCTACTTTTATGGCACCTGCTAACACAGGTTTAGGATTTTTGGAAGCCATACCCGATGCTGATATTTTAAAAATGTCAGATCCTGATGATAAAGAT
>JBGAVQ010000338.1:0-5653 GCA_044228045.1 Spirosomataceae bacterium | reverse complement strand
TCTATCAAGCGTGTGTGTTCATCATTGCATTGATAGATTGTGTGAATGATGAATATCGGTGGTTTTCCTCTCTCTTTGTAGAAATCTATCTATAATAGTCTGATAAACAAGGTTTTCAAATTTTTCGTAGAGGTCTGAATGGTGAGTGCCTATGGCCCCGACGCACGAGACTACTATGCCAATGTTGAGATGACCGTAGATGTACTATACCCACTGGTTTATGCGCTGCTTTTTGGCATAATATTGACATTATTGTTTCGAAAAAAAAGCTATGCTCCACCAATTTGGGTCAATGCGCTACCGTTTGCAATGCAAGGCTTTGACTATTTAGAAAATGTAAGTATTATTATTCTTTTGAAGAGTTTTCCAGATGTTTCAAATGGCGTAGCTGTATTCTGTGAAATAGCCAAACTCATTAAATGGCTGTTGGCAGCAGCAACCCTTGGCTTGATTGTTTATGGACTCATCAGATTGGTTATGAGCAAACTACAAGAAAAATAATTATTTCTTGCAAAAATGTGAACGGCTGTTGTTTGCCTACAATAGCCAAAATACTGCTGCAAACGCCTCTCGTTTGTGAGCACCTTACTCGCCTATTTCTGAGAGGGAGCCGCTTCTAACTTTCAACAACTGCCATTAGAAGCAACTATGCATAGAATGGTCTCAAAGAGTTTGATACTTCATTGCAAAGTCCCAAACTGTTGCTTATTAAATCATCAATGCTATTATTTATAGCCTTACAGTAACTGGTTAGAAACCCAAGGCGGAGGCATTGCTTCGGTCTTGTTTTTTATGAACAATACGCCAAAAGTTTTCGTAAAGCATCCATTTCGTGCTGTTGGTCTCAAAAGTACAGACAGCTATTGCGATTTTGCATTTTTTCTGGTAGCTTGGGTTCGGTTTAAACTCCCGAGCCATGATGAATCTACCGAAATACCTCTTCGCTGGCTTATTTCTTTGCGCAAGCCTTTTGGGTAATGCAAATTCCATCCTCATTCCGATGGATGAGCAGCAAAGCAACCACCTCAAAGCCTATGGTATTGCTTACAAAATCCTAAAAGACGACCAAGAGCTTGACTGGTTACTCAACTACCGAGGCGGGAGTTTTTTGATAAAATACACCCAAGCCCTTGATAATGAGTGCAGGATTCGGGGCGTGTTTGCCCAAACTATTTCAGATGCAGAGGCCAATGCTATTTTGCGAAAAATCTCCGACCCCGACGTAAACATGAGTGCCGTTAAACTGACGAAGGCAGCCAAAATAGCCGTGTATTCGCCCATCAAAATCAGTCCTGCTTCGTTTGAAAATACCGATGCTGTTCTGACTGTTTTGGAATACGCCGAAATCCCCTACAAAGTAATTTATGACGAAGAAATCCTAAACGGCGAACTCCTCAAAATAGACTGGCTACACCTGCACCACGAAGATTTTACGGGACAATTTGGCAAAAACTTGCGTCGAATGTCTTCTGAAGACATCAAAGCCCAAGAAGACATTGCTCGCAGGACAGGCTACAAAAAAATTTCACAAATGAAATTAGCCGTTGCCAAAGCCATCAAAGGGTTTTGTGCGGGTGGTGGATACTTATTTGCTATGTGTTCGGGAGCCGAATCACTCGACGTTGCACTGGCTGCCGAAGGGGTGGATATTGTAGAAAGCACCTTCGATGGTGACGGCGCAGACCCTAACGCACAAGAAAAATTGGACTTTGGTAAGACCATTGCCTTTGAAAACTTCAAACTCTCTACCGATGAAGACTATCGGGGGATGTCTTTCTCTGACATCAACTATGCCACAGGTCGCTGGGGCGACGAGCAGATGACCTTCTTCAAGTTGTTTGATTTTTCAGCAAAATGGGATGTAATTCCAACCATGCTGACCCAAAACCATGAGTTTGTGATTCGAGAATTTTTTGGACAAACCACGGCTTTCCGCAAAAGTACCGTGAAATCAAGTGTGTTGACTATGGGCGAAAGCAAGGCATCGGCTCGCTATTTGTATGGAGAGTTGGGCTTAGGGCAATGGACATTTTACGGCGGCCACGACCCCGAAGGCGTGCGAGGCGGCGGCGGCGGCAGTTGGCGAATGCCCACCGACCTCAACCTGCATCCTCACTCACCAGGTTATCGGCTTATTTTGAACAATGTGCTTTTCCCTTCTGCCAAGAAGAAAAAACGGAAAACATGAATAACGAATGGGAGTATTCTGTGATAAAGCAAGCCTTCTTAACAACGTCTCTTCATTATTCGGGTGATAATCAACTCATAGCGCACCTTTGGTCGGAAATAGAAAAGCACTATTCCGACAAAAAACGGCATTATCATACCCTCACGCATCTTGATAACCTACTTTATCAGTTGAATGATGTTAAAGACCTTATTCAAGACTGGGATACCATCGTGTTTTCAGTGGCCTATCACGACGTAGTGTACAATGCCTTAAAGCATGATAATGAAGAAAAAAGTGCTTTGTTTGCTCAAAGAAGTTTACAAAAACTTTCTGTTTCATGGCCTCAAATAGAGCATTGCATGGCGCAAATTATCGCTACTAAGTCTCATCAAATAAGCGATAATACCGACACAAACTTACTGACAGATGCTGATTTGTCGGTGTTGGGACAAGATTGGCCTATTTATCAACAGTATTACCAACAAGTTCGTAAGGAATACTCAATCTATCCCGATTTTGTCTATAAACCTGGACGCAAAAAGGTACTTCGGCATTTTTTAGAGAGGGAGCATATTTTTAAGACAGAAGCCTTTGCCCAACGCCTTGAAACACAAGCCCGCCACAACATGGAGCAAGAACTAAGCGAATTGTCTCGCTGATGGGGTTCTTTTTGTTGTACAAATCCAAGATTTTCTCGTTAAAAACGCAGAACTGAAAACCGCTTATCTTATCAAGTAGTTATATCACCAAAAAGTACAATTTTTCTGCTTATTTTTGTGCTGTAACTCCGACCTCCCGATCGGAAACCCTTAGCTCATTTTCATCGCAAATCCATTTATGAAAATCAACCTAACATACCAAGAGCAGTTTGAACACCGCCATCATGGCAACAATACCGACGCAAGCGTAGCCGCTATGCTCAACACCATCGGTGTAGATTCGATAGACACGCTCATTGGTCAAACTGTTCCTGCGGCAATTCGTTTACCCAAACCGCTCAACCTACCCTCCCCTCAAACAGAGCATCAGTTTTTAGAAGAATTCAAGAAGCTGACGCAGAAAAATGAGGTTTTCAAGTCATATATTGGCATGGGTTATTACGATACCATAACGCCTGGAGTGATTTTGCGAAATATTCTCGAAAATCCAGCTTGGTACACAGCCTATACGCCGTATCAGGCCGAAATCGCCCAAGGACGGCTCGAAATGTTGTTGAATTTTCAGACTGTAGTGCTGGACTTAACAGGCATGGAAATTGCCAATGCCTCACTACTTGACGAAGCCACCGCCGCCGCCGAAGCCATGCACTTGTTATACGCTTCACGCAAGGGCATCAAAAACACGGCGCATTCGTTTTTTGTGTCGGACTTATGCCACCCACAAACCATAGACGTACTTACCACCCGAGCTAAGCCCATAGGCGTAAACCTCATTGTGGGCGACCCTCGCAAAATTGACCTCACACACCAAGATATTTTTGGTGCCATCTTACAGTATCCTGCCACCGATGGCTCGGTATTAGACTATACTGATTGGATTGCCACGGCTCATGAACTTAACATTAAAGTAGCCGTAGCCACTGATTTGCTGGCACTTACGCTCTTGAAATCACCTGGCGAAATGGGTGCTGATATTGCACTCGGCTCTGCCCAACGGTTTGGTGTGCCCATGGGCTATGGGGGGCCTCACGCTGCGTTTTTTGCTACGCACGACGAATACAAACGCCAAATGCCCGGTCGTATCATCGGCGTTTCGATAGACGCACAGGGCAATAGAGCCTTGCGAATGGCCTTACAAACCCGTGAGCAACACATTCGCCGAGAAAAAGCAACTTCTAATATTTGCACAGCACAAGTATTACTGTCGGTAATGGCGGCGAGTTATGCAGTCTATCACGGAGCAAATGGCCTCAAAGCCATTGCCGAGCGCACACACGGACTGGCTTGTTTGTTGGCAAAAGGACTTTCGCCGCTTGGGTTTGCCCCTCAAAGTGATTCGTTTTTTGACACCATTACTATTTCAACGACACACCAATTAGTCAAAGAAATAAGAACTATTGCCGAGCGGGAACGAGTTAATTTTAGGTATTATTCTGATAATCAACGAATTGGGATTTCATTAGACGAAACAACCAGCCTTGATGACATCGAAACACTCGTGAATATTTTTGCAGAGGTGCGTAGTTTGCCATCTAAGGTAAAAGTAAGTCATGACGTAGATGAAATAGACAGCACACTGACTGAGCAACTCATTCGCCAGTCGTCTTATTTGACCCATCCAGTATTTAGTAGCTATCATACCGAGCACGAAATGCTCCGTTACTTGAAGACCTTAGAAAACAAGGATTTGTCTTTGGTACATTCTATGATTTCATTGGGTAGTTGCACCATGAAACTGAATGCAACCTCCGAAATGATACCAGTGACGTGGGCCGAAATCGGACAAATACACCCATTTGCACCCTTAGCTCAAACGGCTGGTTATCAAGAGCTTTTCCAAAACTTGAACGATTGGCTTTCTGAAATTACGGGCTTTGCGGCCATGTCGTTGCAGCCCAACTCTGGCGCACAAGGTGAATATGCTGGGTTGATGGTGATTCGGGAGTTTCATGCACATCATGGCAATCATCACCGCAACGTTGCCTTGATTCCGTCGTCGGCACATGGCACAAACCCTGCTTCGGCAGTAATGGCGGGCATGAAAGTAGTAGTAACAGCTTGCGATGCCAATGGCAACATTGACCTCAACGACCTACGAGCCAAAGCCGAGCAACATAGCGAAAACTTAGCTTGTTTGATGGTAACGTATCCATCTACACACGGTGTTTTTGAAGAAAGTATCATCGAAATCTGTGAACTCATTCACCAACACGGCGGGCAAGTTTATATGGATGGTGCCAACATGAACGCCCAAGTAGGACTTACTTCGCCCGCCATGATTGGAGCAGATGTGTGTCATCTCAACCTCCACAAGACCTTCTGTATTCCGCACGGTGGCGGTGGGCCAGGCATGGGGCCTATTGGTGTTGCCAAGCACTTAGTGCCGTTTTTGCCAGGTCATGTAAGCTTAAATGCCACCAACTTTACCTTGGGCGAAGAAGGAGCGGGGGCTGTTTCGGCAGCACCATGGGGCTCAGCCAGTATTTTGCCTATTTCGTATGCTTACATTGCCATGATGGGGGGTGAGGGGTTGACCAATGCCACAAAACGAGCCATTTTGAATGCAAATTATATCAAAGCCTGTCTTGATGGGCATTATGAAGTGCTTTATGCAGGCAAAAACGGACGCTGTGCGCACGAGATGATTCTGGACTGCCGTCCGTTCAAATTGAGTGCTGGCGTAGAGGTAGAAGACATTGCCAAACGCCTAATGGACTATGGTTTCCATGCGCCAACGGTATCTTTTCCAGTAGCAGGAACCCTCATGGTAGAACCAACCGAAAGTGAATCAAAAGAAGAATTAGACCGTTTTTGTGCGGCCATG
>JBGAVQ010000337.1:0-5657 GCA_044228045.1 Spirosomataceae bacterium | reverse complement strand
TATTTGAACAAAGACAAAAATGCTACATTATTACAATTTGACGACATCACTACTGCAGCAGGAGTAGCAGGCCGTGAAGGCCCGTGGAAAACAGGCACAACCATGGCCGATGTAAACGGCGATGGCCTTTTAGATATTTATGTGTGTTATTCGGGAAACCTATTACCCGAAAAACGAGCTAATCAACTTTTTATCAATCAGGGAGCTAATACACAAGGCATTCCAACTTTCATAGAAAAAGCCGCCGAATATGGCCTAAACTCACCCGCTACCAGCACACAAGCTACCTTCTTTGACTTTGACCGAGACGGTGACTTAGATATGTTTTTACTAAACCACAATCCAAAATCACTACCTGTTTTGGATGAAGCCAGCACTGCTGAATTACTAAAAAAAGACGACCCCTCTAACGGGATGAGGCTGTTTAGAAACGACGGACCCCCAACTCCAAAAGGGGGAGGATTTAAGGATATAACCCGAACAGCAGGACTATTGAGTTCGGCACTATCTTATGGCTTGGGTGCAGGTATTGCCGATTTGAATGGCGATGGCTGGACGGATATGTATATTTCTAATGATTATACCATTCCTGATTTTCTATACATCAATAACCAGAAAGGGGGCTTTATCAATCAAATTGGTGAGAGCGTAGGGCATACCTCGCATTTTTCGATGGGTAGCGATGTAGCCGACATCAATAACGATGCCTTAACCGATATTTTTACACTGGATATGCTGCCCGAAGATAATCGCCGCCAAAAACTATTGATGGCTCCTGATAATTACGAAAAGTTTGATTTTAATGTAAAAGTGGGCTTTGGGCATCAATACATGCGGAATATGTTGCAGGTGAATATAGGAGCAAGAAGCGAGAAGCGAGAAGTGGGAAATACTGCTACTTACTCCTCACTTTCCACTCCTCACTTCTCCGAAATAGGCCAATTAGCTGGCATTTCTAATACCGATTGGAGTTGGAGTGCCTTATTTGCTGATTATGACAACGATGGCTGGAAAGACCTCTACATCACCAACGGCTATTTGAGAGATTACACCAACTTGGATTTCTTGAAATACATGGGTGACTTTGTGCAGAACAACCAAGCCAATATGCAACGCCAAAATGTATTGGATTTGGTCTTGCAGATTCCATCGTCGAACCTCACTAATTACGTTTTTAAAAACAACGGGAATCTTACTTTCAAGAACAAAAGTGTCAATTGGGGTATCGGGCGAGCCTCTAATAGCAACGGAGCTGCCTACTCAGATTTGGATAACGATGGCGACTTAGACTTGGTTGTCAACAACATCAATCAACCTGCCTTTATTTACCAAAACAATGCTGACAAACACCTCAAAAATCATTATTTGAAGGTGAAACTACTGGGTGAAGGCCAAAACAGGCAAGGTATTGGTGCAAAAGTAACACTGTATAGCAAGGGACAGTTGCAGTATTTAGAACAAAACCCTACTCGTGGGTATCAGTCGAGTGTGTCTCCTGTGCTGCATTTTGGATTGGGTTCTCTAAATATTATTGATTCACTGAGAATTGTTTGGCTGAGTGGCAAACAGCAGATAGTCAAGAATTTACAAGTTGATAAACTCCTCACTGTTGAGGAGAAAAATGCAATTTCGAGCTACCAATCTACACCTCCGCCTGCTCCTATTTTCAAAGAAATTAGTTCTCCTCTGGTATTTCAGTCACTCAAAAACACCACCAACGATTTTAAGCGACAACCATTACTAACAAACCCCTTGTCGTTTTCAACGCCTTGTTTGGTCAAAGGAGATGTGAACGCCGATGGGCTTGAAGATGTGTATGTAGGTGCTGCTGCTGGGCAGTCGGGGGCGTTGTTTGTACAAGGCAAAAATGGGTCATTTACCAGCAAGCCTCAACCTGCCTTTGAGGGCGACAAGCAAAGCGAAGACACCGATGCTGTGTTTTTTGATGCCAATGCTGACGGTTTTATGGATTTGTACGTATGCAGCGGAGGCTATGGAGAGTTCTTACCAAACGACGCTTTATTGCAAGACCGCCTCTACCTCAATGACGGTAAAGGTAACTTTACAAAAAGCCTCAATGCCTTGCCACCAATGCGAGTAAGCAAAAGTTGCGTGCGGGTAGCGGATGTCAATGCCGACGGTAAGCCCGATTTATTTGTAGGTGGGCGAGTAGTGCCGGGTCGTTATCCCGAAGCCCCCCAAAGCTACCTGCTTATCAACAACGGCAAAGGCCAATTTAGCGACCAAACGGCAAGCATTTGCCCTGATATTCAGCATATTGGCATGGTAACGGATGCCGCTTGGCACGACCTCAACAATGACAAAAAACCAGAGCTAATTGTTGTAGGTGAGTGGATACCTATTAGTGTTTTTGGCCTAACAAATAACAAACTAACAGTAGTTACAGATACCTATTTTGAGAAAACATACAAAGGTTTGTGGAATAAATTGTTGGTAGAAGACCTCAACGGTGATGGTAAAGCTGACTTGCTTGTAGGTAATTTAGGGCTTAACTCACAGTTGAAAGCCAGTGAAAAAGAGCCTGCCGAGTTGGTTTACAAAGACTTTGACGATAACGGCTCGATTGATCCAATCCTCAATTTTTACATTCAAGGGAAAAACTATCCGTTTGTAACCCGAGACGAATTGTTAGACCAAATAAGCATGATGCGGACTCGTTTCGCCGACTATAAAAGCTACGCCGATGCAACACTAAGCGATATTTTCACAAAAGAAGAACTCGAAAATGCTAAACATTTAGAAGTTAATAACTTGAATACTACCTTGTTTATGAGTGATTCAAAAGGTAAGTTTCAAGAAAAACCCCTGCCCATTGAGGTACAAATGTCGCCAGTATTTACGCTCACCACACTTGATTTTGACCATGACGGCAAGAAAGACCTTTTGTTCTGTGGAAACATCAACCGAGGCCGGCTGCGCTTTGGTAAATATGATGCCAACTTCGGGCTTCTGTTAAAAGGTGATGGCAACGGACAATTTAAGGTCATCCCTCAGCAGCAATCAGGTTTTGGCATCAAGGGCGATGTTCGCAGCGTGTTGAAACTTCAAGATTATTTGTTTTTTGGAGTGAATCAATCATTAATAAAAGCGTATAAGTCAGGGATTTAATTGTAATTCGATGAGATTAAACTTTGTTTGGGACTTTTTAACGAAAGGGCGCACGGTGTACGCCTCTACGGTAATAGTTACTTTGCTATTTGCTTGCAGCAAACCCACTGAAAAACAGCCAGATATACAAGGCGAAGCCATCACCAAAGTTATTCAGAAAATGACAGATATTATGGTGCATGACGTGACGAACCCGCCCTTAGCTGCTCGTTTTTTTTCGTATGCTTGCTTGGCTGGCTATGAGGTCGTATCTCAACACGACACGGCTTTTCATACCATGACAGGAAAGTTGAATAATTATCCTGCCATTGAAACGCCTAAGCTTTCGGGCGAGTATTCTTATCAGCTAAGTGCCGTATTGGCCATGATGGAAACGGCAAAAAAAATGCAACCTTCGGGCAAATTATTGGATGAGTTTGAAAAAAAATGGCTGGATTCGTGTCAAAACAATGGGTTTTCCGAAGAAATCATCAAGAATTCTTTGATGTATGCTCAGGGTGTTAGCAAACAAATATTGGCTTATGCCAAAGCCGACCGATACAACCAAATTAGCAATTACCCACGTTATACACCCAAAAATCAAGACGGAACCTGGTACCCAACACCACCGGGTTATTTTGCGCCTGTTGAGCCTTATTTTAACACTGTTCGCCCCTTCACCTTAGATTCGGCAGCACAATTTAAACCCGTTCCTCCCATTGCCTTTTCCAAAGAAAAGAACTCCACATTTTATGGTTTGATGCAAGCAGTTTATGAAGAAAAACTACCTGAAAATCACCGAGAAATCGCTGCTTTTTGGGACTGCAACCCTTTTGCCTTGCAAGATAACGGACATTTGATGGTGGGCCTCAAAAAGATTTCGCCAGGGGCACACTGGATGGGCATTGCAGGCATTGCTTGTGTTCAATCTAAGGCAAGTTTTCAAAAAACCATGCAAGTACAAACGGCTTTGGCCATTGGACTAATGGATGGCTTTTTGTGTTGCTGGGACGAAAAGTACCGCAGCAACCGTATTCGTCCCGAAACCGCCATCCGAAAATACATTGACCCCAACTGGAAGCCATTTCTACAAACACCACCATTTCCAGAATATTTGAGCGGACATTCTACTATTTCTTCTACCTCTGCAGTTATTTTGACGCACTTCTTTGGCCCAACTTTTGTGTATGAAGATACTGTGGAGGAGCGATTTGGCCTAAAATCAAGGCATTTTGGTTCGTTCAAAGAGGCCGCCGACGAAGCAGGCATCTCACGGTTTTATGGAGGTATTCATTTTATGGATGCTATTGAAAATGGGCAAAAACAAGGCTTGTCCGTAGGAGAGCAGGTATTGCGTAGAATTCGGTAGTATTTATAGGCATTGAGAACCAAGGTCAGACGATAGTCAGACCGGCCTTTGAGCCAAATTAAAGAAAGATAAAATACAAACTTGTTTGTATTTTATCCAACGGTCTATTTTTTTATTTTTGTAAAATTTCAAAATAAACCACTGATTGTCAGCGTGAAACAATTTTGGCTGTGCTATTGTCTGTTTGTGTGCGTGGGTGTACGTTTGTACGCACAAAGCAATACCAAGCCATTGGTCATAGACGCTACTTCGAGCCTTTCGCTGGTGGGTTATCTGTCGTCGTATCAAGACAGCACAGGCCAATTGACCTTAGCGCAGGCCATTGACAAGCGCAAGGCTGGCAAGTTTGAAGCCATGCCCGACTACATCCTCAATGCAGGGTTTTCGTCAGCTACTCAGTGGGTTCATTTTAGCCTCGAGGCCCACGACAAACCCTATTCGCTGATGATGGGCATCAGCAATCCACGCATCAACCACCTCAATTTTTACCAAGTAACCAATGGAAAAATAGTAAAAGAAGTTATCACAGGCGATAACCTACCTTTTGAAAGCCGAGGGTTTTTGAGCCGTAATTTTGTGGTTCCTATTACGGTAGAGCCAGGGCAGGTGAGTGAGGTGTACATCATGGCCGAAAAAAGATTTGAGGTACTGGCATTTCAAACTAAACTCTATCGCCAAGAAGTATATCAGGCAGACGAGCTCTCTGAGTATATGATGTGGGGCATCATTACAGGGCTTATTGTGCTCATTTTGGTACTCAACTTAGTACTCACCGTAGCCACCAAAGACCGCATCTATTTGTGGTACTTATTGCTGATTCTGTCGTCGTCGTTTCAAATTGCCAGCCAAACAGGGCTGGGGTTTCAATACCTTTGGAACAACACACCGGGCTTTAACCGCTACGACACCACTGCGTTGGCAGCTTGGCTCATTATGGCCTCGCAAATCCATTTTGTGCAGCAATTTATTCGTCAAACCGCCCAAAACAGCAAAGCCTTTCGGTTTGTGCAGCTCTACAAAATGCTCCTGATTGGTATTTTTATGTTTTTAGTTGTGACCAGGTCTTTTAATATGTTTGAACGCCACTGGTTTCAGTGGATGTACTCTGGCACGCTGTATTGCATTTTGTCAAGCGTGGGCTTAACGTATTGGAGCTTGTTTGAGCGCATTCGCAAGCGAG
>JBGAVQ010000336.1:0-5667 GCA_044228045.1 Spirosomataceae bacterium | reverse complement strand
TGATTCAGTGCTATGCCTCTTATGTAGGGCAAAAAGACGACATTGCCCTCAATGCCATGTCGGCTGGCTGGACCAATGAGTTTGTAGAAGTGGTATTAGGTAGCTCTATCCTTATTCCTATTTCTGTAGGGTATTTGGGTATTGACCGAGTGGTTGAGCTTACCCAAAGTGGTGGCATGGGGTTGGGCTTTCGTACCATGCCGTTTTTGTTCCAGCAATGGGGTGATTTGTTAGCCATGTTGGGCGGTATCGCATTTTTTGGCCTCTTGTTTTTTGCCGCCATAACCTCCTCATTAGCAATGGGTTCGTCTTGGATCGCTTTTATGATAGATGAGTATAAATGGACTCGCTCGAATGGAGCCGTTACGTTCGGACTTATTCTTTTAGTATTGGGCTTTCCCACGGTTTGGTTCTATAACGAAGGTGTGTTAGACGAATACGACTATTGGACAGGCACAGTTGCCTTAGTAGTGCTGGCATTAGCAGAATCCATTCAGTTTGCCTGGATTTTTGGTATCAAAAAAGGCTGGGACGAAATCACCCGTGGTGCTGACATTCGGCTTCCTGGTTTCTTTATTCCTGTCATTAAATATGTAACACCAACTTTGCTCTTGTTTGTATTTATAGCCTCATTGATTAGCCCCGCAGGCGGCGATTGGGGGGCAACGTTTAGTAACTTGCTGGCAGGCAATGGCTGGGCGTTGGACAATGGGGCGATTCTTGCCAAGTTGTTTCATCAAGACATCAACGCTCAAATAGCTGCTGCCAACGTGGGTGACAACGTAGCCTTGTTAGAAGCCAAACGTAGCTATCTCAATTTTGCTCGTTTGCTTCTTTTAGCCACGTTTGTTGGTATTTCGGCATTGGTTTATGTGGCCAATAAGCGGCGAAAAGCAATTACAAACTAAACTACCAATCAACCATGACAAACAGTGCATTAGCAATGATGATTGTGACCGAAACCCTGATTACAGGGCTTACGGTTTACTTTTTCTGGAAAGTACTCACGTCTAAAAATGACTTAAATACTGGCGTGAAAGACCCTTAAAACTCCGCAAGTGGTATTTAGCTATCTAATCAAGCTCTAACTTTTCGGTTCTTTCAAATGCTTTCTCGTATTAGTTTTTGGGTTCGTGACTACTTCGGCTTTTCACAGGCTGAAAATAAAGGCTTTTGGGCTGTCATATTTTTATTGATTTTATTACCTTTTACGGCGCTTATTTCTTACTTTTTACCTTCCACTTGGCCGTCACAATTACAAAACCAAGCCAAATCAGATAGCTTGATTGCCCTCATTGAGGTAAAACAACAAGCATCCAAAAACAATTTCTATGACGATAACGACAATCGTTTTAGCGACCGAGACCACCAAGATTTTGCCCCTACCAAATCGCTCAACCTGTTTCCATTTGACCCCAACACCATTTCTGCTGAACAATGGAAACAACTGGGCTTGCCTCCCTTTTTGGCCGAACGCATTGTAAAATACCGCACTGCAGGCGGCAAATTTCGCAAGAAAGAAGATCTCCAACGCATCTATGGCCTACGCCCCGAAACCTACGAACGCTTAGTGCCTTACATCCAGTTTGACAAAGTAGCACAAACTGACAGCCCCTCAGAAAATAGTGCTAACGCCTTTAATAAACCTGAACCACTACCCGAAAAACCCAAGCCCAACGCCATCACTCAATTTGACCTCAACAAAGCTGACACTACGCAATTGGTCAAAATCAGGGGTATAGGCTCCAAATTAGCTTCCCGTATTATCAAATTTAGAGACAATTTGGGTGGTTTTTACACCGAAAACCAATTGCGTGAAGTCTTCGGACTCGACTCCACCGTTATTGATGAAACACTCAAATACGCCTATGTGCGTAGCCCATTGCTTCGAAAAATTAAGATTAACGAAGTAACAGCCGAGGAGTTTCGGCATCCTTATCTAAAACCCTACATTGCCAAAGCCATTATGGCCTACCGCCAACAGCATGGCCATTTCGCCTCTGCCAAAGATTTAGCCAACATCAAAGTATTGGATGCCAAGACCTTGGAGAAAATCACCGCCTATTTGGAGTTTTAATAACTCGCCTACGCAGCCCATAGACAATTGCATTATTTGAACCAATAATAGGACTTGACAAATAGGGACTTACTTTTTCACTTTTTTTTAGCTTTTTTTACATACCCAATCAACTAAACCTTTCAAATTCAAGCTGGTATGTCTATAAAAGTTGCGATTTCTCACAAAACAAAATACATCTTCGACAGAAGTGTAAACCTGTCGCCTCATATTTTTCGGCTGCGTCCTGCACCGCACTCACGCACACCTATTGAGGGCTATTCGTTGAAAATTTCTCCAAAAAAGCATTTTATTAACTGGCAGCAAGATCCCTTTGGCAATTATCAAGCAAGGGTTGTTTTTCCTGACAAGACAACCGAGCTCAGCATCGAAGTAGAGGTGATTGCCAGAATGCAGGTCATCAACCCATTTGACTTTTTTGTAGAAGAATACGCCGAAAAGTTCCCTTTTCAGTATGATAGCCTTCTCAAAAACGAGCTAACGCCTTATCTGGAAGCTCGTGAGGCAGGACCCAAGCTAATGGCGTGGATTGAGCAAAACAAAATCACGACCGATATTAAAACTGTTGATTACTTAGTACATCTTAACCAAAAGGTTTACAACGAGTTATTCTATAATGTACGCTTAGAGCCAGGCGTGCAAAATTGCGAAGAAACCCTTGCCTCATTAAGTGGATCCTGTCGTGATTCAGCGTGGTTGTTAGTTCAAATTTTAAGACATTTGGGCATAGCGTCGAGGTTTGTTTCAGGCTATTTGGTACAATTAACCCCTGATGTAAAATCTTTAGACGGCCCATCTGGCCCCGAAAAAGACTTCACCGATTTACACGCTTGGGTGGAGGCTTATGTACCAGGAGCTGGTTGGATTGGCCTTGACCCTACCTCTGGACTTTTTGCGAGCGAGGGGCATATTCCCCTCTGCTGCACACCCGACTACGCCAGCGCTGCGCCTGTTACGGGAGCTACCGACGTGTGTGAAGTGTCTTTTGAGTTTGATAACCAAGTGTATCGCATTCACGAAGACCCACGAGTAACTAAACCTTACACCGAAGAACAATGGGCAAATGTCATGCAAGTAGGGTATGATGTAGAAAAAGACTTGCAAGAAGGAGACGTACGCCTCACCATGGGTGGCGAACCCACCTTTGTCTCAATTGATGATTTTGAGGGTGCAGAATGGAATTCTGCTGCCGACGGCCCACTCAAACGCAAATTGGCTTACGACCTCGCACTTCGTCTCAAAAACCGCTTTGCACACGGTGGTTTGCTTCATTTTGGGCAGGGCAAATGGTATCCGGGCGAGTTATTTCCCCGATGGCAATACGCCCTTTACTGGCGTAAAGACGGATTGCCATTCTGGAAAAATGATGCATTAGTAGCCAAAGAAAATGACCAAAAGTTTACGTTTCACGATGCAGAAATCTTTGCCACGGAGCTTACTAAATATTTGGGTATCAACATCAACAACCTAACACCAACCTACGAAGACCCCATTTATTGGGCATTAGAAGAAGGTAAGCTACCCATTAACCTTGACCCCTTAGCCACAGACCTGAAAGACTCTGTACAGCGGCGAACGCTCGCAAAATTATTGGAAAGAGGCTTGAACAATCCAGCTGGCTTTGTACTACCGCTAAAATGGAACTACCCAACCCAAACCTGGACAAGTTGCGTATGGCAATTCAGACGAACGCATTGTTATTTAATTCCAGGAAACTCTCCCATTGGCTTGCGCTTACCGCTGGAATCGCTACCCAAAGTTTCAAAAGATAAACGAGAAGCCCCTGTCGAACGAAGTCCGTTTGAAGATTTACAACCCTTAGGCAATTTTCAACAAGGTGTTGAAAACCGATATGGAACTATTGCTCCTACTTATCAATCGCCCATAAAACCAAAGCCTGCTTCGGAACAAGACGAAGAAAAAGAAAAACCATTACTTTTTGAAGTAGAAACCTTTGCCACAGCCCTGTCTGTTGAAGAACGAGATGGCATTATTTATGTGTTCTTACCACCTACGGACTACTTAGAGCATTACCTCGACCTGATAGCCTCGGTAGAAGCCACTGCCGAGAAATTACAAATGCCTGTAAGGATTGAAGGCTATACGCCGCCGTCGGATTACCGCATCCAAAAACTCATGGTTACACCTGACCCTGGGGTGATTGAGGTCAATGTTCATCCAGCCAGTAGTTGGCAAGAGTTGGTGGATAATACCAGTGCTTTGTACGAAGAAGCCTTTTTTGCTCGCCTCGGCACTGATAAGTTTATGGTGGATGGCCGCCATACTGGCACTGGCGGAGGCAACCACGTGACCATTGGTGGCGCAAAACCTGCCGATAGCCCTGTGCTTCGCCGGCCCGATTTGCTCCGTAGTTTGGTTACTTACTGGCAACATCACCCGGCATTGAGCTATTTGTTTGCTGGGCCGTTTATTGGCCCTACCAGCCAAGCCCCTCGCATTGACGAAGGACGTGACGACCGCCTGTATGAAGTAGAAATTGCCTTTGACCAAATTCCCGAAGGCGAAGAAGTTCCCTTTTGGATAGTGGATCGTATTTTCAGAAACCTCTTGGTGGACATAACCGGCAACACGCACCGCACCGAGTTTTGCATTGACAAACTCTATTCGCCTGATTCTTCTACGGGTCGGTTGGGTATTTTGGAATTTAGGGCTTTTGATATGCCTCCTCACAAGCACATGAATCTTGTGCAAACTTTGTTGGTAAGGGCGTTGATTGCTAAGTTTTGGAAGAAGCCTTACAAGAAAAAACTAATTCGTTGGGGAACTGAATTGCACGACCGTTTCTTATTGCCTCACTTTGTTTATTTAGACATGGTGGATATTGTTCAAGACCTCAAAGACGCTGGCTATAACTTCGACATTTCGTGGTTTGATCCTTTCTTTGAATTCCGTTTTCCGCACTATGGCACTGTTACGGTGGACAATATCCAACTGGAATTACGCTTAGGTATTGAGCCGTGGCATGTACTGGGCGAAGAGCTATCTAACTCAGGCACAGCTCGTTTTGTGGACTCATCTTTGGAGCGTCTTCAAGTAAAGGTAAGTGGGTTTGTTCCTGACCGGCACATTTTGGTTTGTAACGGATGCCGTGTTCCGCTACGTAGTACCAGTGTAAAAGGAGAGTATGTGGCAGGTATTCGTTACAAAGCATGGAATCCTCCTTCGGCCCTACACCCTACGGTAGGTGCCGATGCACCACTCGTGCTGGACATCATAGATACATGGAACGACCGAGTGCTTGGCGGTTGCACCTACTTTGTAACGCACCCAGGTGGGCGGAGTTTTGATACATATCCTATCAACAGCTACGAGGCCGAATCACGCAAAATTAGTCGTTTCTGGGATTTTGGACATACGCCTTCGGCGAATATAGAGGCTACAGCACCTGTGCAGTTTAGTGCCACTGTTTCGAGATTTGTGGCCGAAAATAAGAAATCTCTCAAAATAGATACCCCCATCGAGTTGATTAACCCCGAATACCCCAACACCCTCGATTTGAGGCGGTTTTGGCGGGCAAAGTAAATAAAATCATTACCCCTGCAAGTTAATCCTGAACTTTTAATTTGCGG